>NZ_JBDIVG010000092.1:0-676 GCF_039631275.1 Janibacter sp. LM | reverse complement strand
AGTTGAGTCCCCGATAGTGGTGTAGCGCAGTGACCGTCATCGTCCCGGTAGTGGACATGGGTGCGGCCACCGCGTGATCCTTCGAGCGAACCTCTCACAGCACTCTCGAATGGAGTCATCACGATGACCGCACCTCACATTGTCGACCCTCATGGCCTGTTGAGCGAAGCCCTGTCCGAAGCATCGCCCGACATGATGCGTTCCCTGTTGCAGACCATGATCAACGCGTTGCTGTCCGCGGATGCCGATGCCGTGGTTGGCGCGGAGTATGGCCGGGCCACTCCTGGGCGGGCGGCACAGCGAAACGGGTACCGCCACCGCGGCCTCGATACCCGCGTCGGCACCGTCGATGTCGCAATCCCGAAACTGCGCTCGGGGACCTACTTCCCCGAGTGGCTCCTCGAGCGTAGGAAGCGCGCCGAGTCCGCGTTGATCACGGTCGTCGCGGACTGCTACCTCGCCGGGGTGTCGACCCGGCGCATGGACAAGCTCGTCAAGACCTTGGGGATTGACTCGTTGAGCAAGTCGCAGGTCAGCCGCATGGCGGCCGACCTCGACCAGATCGTCGAGGAGTTTCGCCACCGGCCCCTGGCCGATGCTGGGCCATTCACGTTCGTGTCCGCCGACGCGCTGACGATGAAGGTCCGCGAGGGCGGGCGGGTGATCAACGCCGTCG
>NZ_JBDIVG010000091.1:0-274 GCF_039631275.1 Janibacter sp. LM | reverse complement strand
GTAGGTTCAGTGACTCAGATCAGACAACAGTAGAAATGTTTCAATCCACTGCAGCTGAAGGGAGGATTTGATTATGTTGATGACAGCATCCTGTGTGATTAAACACCACATCCTGCTACATAGGAGCTCAGGTCGCGGTTCCTGCAGTGATCGCGCCAGGCCACCCAGGCTCCGATGCCGTTGGGATCCCTCACGACACGTTTGGCACAGTTGATTGCCACGCTGACATCGCCGTTCAGAAGCGCACTGCAATTGATGTTGCATCCATTCGCAG
>NZ_JBDIVG010000090.1:0-535 GCF_039631275.1 Janibacter sp. LM | reverse complement strand
GTTCAGTGACTCAGATCAGACAACAGTAGAAATGTTTCAATCCACTGCAGCTGAAGGGAGGATTTGATTATGTTGATGACAGCATCCTGTGTGATTAAACACCACATCCTGCTACATAGGAGCTCAGGTCGCGGTTCCTGCAGTGATCGCGCCAGGCCACCCAGGCTCCGATGCCGTTGGGATCCCTCACGACACGTTTGGCACAGTTGATTGCCACGCTGACATCGCCGTTCAGAAGCGCACTGCAATTGATGTTGCATCCATTCGCAGACTGGGTGCGGCCATTGTTACACCACCAGCGGCTGTTGATCTGGAAGATGCCGTAGTCAGTGGATCCATCAGTGTTGTGGTTGGTGGCTGCGGTGTTGTAGCCTGACTCCCACTTGGACAGACAAACCCAGTTGGCTAGGCTAATGCCCCGGTAGCCGTCCATCCCATGACTCTTCAGCACTCGAGCCCACTCACAGCGCTGATAGACTCTAGCGCTGGCCAAAGCCACCAAGAGCAGGAACACTAGACACCTCATAATGGGCTC
>NZ_JBDIVG010000089.1:0-893 GCF_039631275.1 Janibacter sp. LM | reverse complement strand
GCTCGACCGGGGCGGCCTTGATCGTGCGCACCACCTTCGCGTTCGCCCGCGTCAACCAGTCCTGGACCTGGTCGTTGAAGTCCGCCGGGGAGGCGAAGTCCCGACCGGGCATGAACGAGGTCTCGAGGTAACCGTTCCTGCGCTCGACCAGTCCCTTGGACTCCGGGTCGTAGGGCTTGCAGCGCTGCAGCGTGGTGGCCAGGGTCCCGGTGAACTCACCGACCCCTTCAGCATGACGGCGACCGCGTCCGATCCCGGCCTCGTTGTCCCAGATCAACCGTCGCGGTACCGACCCGAGCTGCATCAGCAGATCCCACATCCCCAGCAGCAGATCCGCGGTGTGACGGGACGGGATCATCCGGGCCAGCGTGAACCGTGAGTACGCGCAGGTCATCACCAGCACCGGCAGCACCGCCCCCGTGCCATCCTCGAGCGGGATCCGCACCGGCGGGAACCACAGGTCGCACTGCACCGCGTCCCCCGGCAGCCAGATCAGCCGGTCCGCCGGATCAACTGGCCGATGCTCCGGGCGCAGACGCCGCACGTTGTCACGGAACCACGTGATCGACCCGGTCCACCCGACCCGCTCGGCGATCACCGTCGCGGGCATGTCCGGGGTCGTGACCAGCAGTTGCCGCACCGCCGGCTCGAACGGCGTGAACGACGTCGACACCGCCGGCCGCTCGTACCTCGGTGGCCCCTCCGAGGCCACAGCCCGCGCGACCGTCGCCCGTCCGATACCCAAGTCCCGGGCGACTTGACGCTGCGGAACACCATCCGCCACCAGCCGCCGGACCAGAGCCCAATCCTCCACAGAGATCACCCATCCAATCTGTCTGGGTGGCCTCATTTTCGACCGTCGCTATGGCCTCATTTTCGAGCGTCGTCGACAA
>NZ_JBDIVG010000009.1:0-147605 GCF_039631275.1 Janibacter sp. LM | reverse complement strand
ACGAGCACGGCCCCCAGACCCCAGCGGGCCGCGGTGGCGCGCACCGACATCGGGTGGCGGCGGTCGGGTTCGGTCATGCGCTCATCCTCCCCCACGGCACTGCGGGCAGCACGAAGGGGGCCGGTCACCTCGACGGTGACCGGCCCCCTTCGTGCAGCGGCTGGGATCAGCCCTTCGCGGCGGCCTTGAGGGCGCTGCCGGCGGTGAGCTTGGCGGCGTAGCCACCGGGGATCGTCATCTCGGCACCGGTCTGCGGGTTGCGACCCTTGCGCTCGGCGCGCTCGACGCGCTCGAGGCTGAAGAAGCCGGGGACGGTGACCTTCTCGCCCTTGCCGACGGACTCGGACAGGACCGCCTGGAGGGCGGTGATGACCTCGGACGCCGCGGAGGCGGACACGCCCGCCTTCTCGGCGACGGCGCTGGCGAGCTCAGACTTGTTCATGTGGATCTCCATCCTTGAAGTTCGTGAATCGAACAGAGACCAATCAACCACGAAAACGCGGGCCTCGTCGACTTGCCCTACGGCGTGTTTCCCTTGATTTTCCGCCAGATCCGGGCATCGCAGCCCCACCCGTCCCGGCAGCCACACGACGAAGGGGGTCCCACCGCGACCGCGGTGGGACCCCCTTCGTGGGAGGTGCGTCGACTCAGACGTCCAGGTCGAGGTCGTCGAGGCGGATCGCCTCGCCCGAACCGGGACCGAAGACCGGGTAGGCGTACTCGTCGTAGCTGGGCAGCGAGTACATCGCCGCCTTGGCCTCCTCGGTGGGCTCGACGTCCACGTTGCGGTAGCGGGGCAGGCCCGTACCGGCGGGGATGAGCTTGCCGAGGATGACGTTCTCCTTCAGACCCAGCAGCGGGTCGGAGCGGCCCTCCATCGCGGCCTCGGTGAGGACGCGGGTCGTCTCCTGGAAGGAGGCGGCGGAGAGCCAGGAGTCCGTGGCCAGCGAGGCCTTGGTGATCCCCATGAGCTCCGGACGACCCGAGGCCGGACGCCCGCCCTCGGAGACGACGCGACGGTTCTCGGTCTCGAAGCGACCCCGCTCGGCGAGCATGCCCGGGAGCAGACCGGTGTCACCCGACTCGAGGATCGTGATCCGGCGCAGCATCTGCCGGACGATGACCTCGATGTGCTTGTCGTGAATCGACACACCCTGCTGGCGGTAGACGTTCTGCACCTCGTCGACCAGGTGCTTCTGCGCCTGGCGCGGGCCGAGGATGCGCAGGACCTGCTTCGGGTCGATGGCGCCCTGGACGAGCTGGGTGCCGACCTCGACGCGCTGACCGTCCTCGATGAGCAGGCGCGAACGCTTGCTCACGGGGTAGGCGTGCTCCTCGCCGTCGCGGTCCGCGACGAGCAGGAGGCGACGACCCTTGTCGGTCTCCTCGATCGTGACCTTGCCGTCGGCCTCGGCGATCGGGGCCACACCCTTGGGGGTGCGCGCCTCGAAGAGCTCGACGACACGCGGCAGACCCTGCGTGATGTCGTCACCTGCCACACCACCGGTGTGGAAGGTCCGCATCGTCAGCTGGGTGCCGGGCTCACCGATCGACTGGGCCGCGATGATGCCGACGGCCTCGCCGATGTCGACGAGCTGGCCGGTGGCCAGGCTGCGGCCGTAGCACTTGGCGCACGTACCGACCTTGGACTCGCAGGTGAGGACCGAGCGGATCTTGACCTCGTCGACACCCGCCTTGTAGAGGCGGTCGATGACGACGTCACCGAGGTCGGACCCGGCCGGCGCCAGGACCTGGCCCTCGTGCTCCACGTCACTGGCGACGCAGCGCGCGTAGACGGTGAACTCGACGTCGTCGTGGAGGCGACGGGTGCCGGTGAGCTCGTCGAACTGCGCGATCGGCATCGTCAGGCCGCGCTCGGTCCCGCAGTCGTCCTCGCGGACGATGACGTCCTGGGAGACGTCGACGAGACGACGGGTGAGGTACCCGGAGTCGGCGGTACGAAGGGCGGTGTCGGCCAGTCCCTTGCGCGCACCGTGCGTCGAGATGAAGAACTCGACGACGGACAGACCCTCACGGAAGTTCGTGCGGATCGGGCGCGGGATGATCTCGCCCTTCGGGTTGGCCATGAGGCCGCGCATACCGGCGATCTGACGCAGCTGGAACCAGTTACCACGGGCACCCGAGGAGACCATCCGGTAGATCGGGTTGTCCTTCGGGAAGTTCTCCTGCATCTCTGCGGAGACCTCGTTGGTGGCCTGGGTCCAGATCTCGATCTGCTCCTGGCGACGCTCGTCGTCGGTGATCAGACCGCGCTCGTACTGCTTCTGGACCTTGGTCGCCTTCTCCTCGTAGGCCGCGAGGATCTCGGGCTTGCGCGGCGGCGTGACGACGTCGGACAGCGCGACCGTGGTGCCCGAGCGGGAGGCCCAGTGGAAGCCGGCCTCCTTGAGGGCGTCCAGGGAGGCCGCGACCTGCACCTTGGTGTAGCGCTCGGCGAGGTCGTTGACGATCGTCGACAGGCGCTTGCGGTCCACCGGCTCGTTGACGAAGGGGTAGTCCTCCGGCAGCGTCCCGTTGAACAGGGCGCGGCCGAGGGTGGTCTCCGCGGTCCAGCTGGTGACGCGGCCCTGCTCGTCGGTCTCGGCGCCCTCGGGGAGCTGCCCGGCCGTGGGGACGATGTCGTGCAGGCGGACCCGGATCGGCGTGCCGATCTTGATCGCCCCGGCGTCGTAGGCCATGCGGGCCTCGGCCGTCGAGGAGAAGGCGCGAGGGTGCTCGGTCTCCAGGTCCACCTCGGAGGTGAGGTGGAAGAGCCCGATGATCATGTCCTGGGTCGGCATCGTGACGGGTCGACCGTCGGCCGGCTTGAGGATGTTGTTGCTCGAGAGCATCAGGATCCGGGCCTCGGCCTGCGCCTCGGCGCTCAGCGGGAGGTGGACGGCCATCTGGTCACCGTCGAAGTCCGCGTTGAAGGCGGTGCAGACGAGCGGGTGGATCTGGATGGCCTTGCCCTCGATGAGCTGCGGCTCGAAGGCCTGGATGCCCAGACGGTGCAGCGTGGGCGCGCGGTTGAGCAGGACCGGGTGCTCGGTGATGACCTCTTCGAGGACGTCCCAGACCACGGAACGGTGCCGCTCGACCATGCGCTTGGCCGACTTGATGTTCTGGGCGTGGTCGAGGTCCACGAGCCGCTTCATGACGAAGGGCTTGAAGAGCTCGAGCGCCATGGCCTTCGGCAGACCGCACTGGTGCAGCTTCAGCTGCGGGCCGACGACGATGACCGAACGGCCGGAGTAGTCGACGCGCTTGCCGAGGAGGTTCTGACGGAAGCGACCCTGCTTGCCCTTGAGCATGTCGGACAGGGACTTCAGCGGCCGGTTGCCCGGGCCGGTGACCGCGCGACCACGACGACCGTTGTCGAAGAGGTTGTCGACGGCCTCCTGCAGCATCCGCTTCTCGTTGTTGACGATGATCTCGGGCGCACCGAGGTCGAGCAGGCGCTTGAGGCGGTTGTTGCGGTTGATGACCCGGCGGTACAGGTCGTTCAGGTCGGACGTGGCGAACCGGCCACCGTCGAGCTGGACCATCGGGCGCAGGTCCGGGGGGATGACCGGGACGGCATCCAGGACCATGCCCGCGGGCTTGTTGTCGGTGGTGAGGAAGGCGGTGACGACCTTGAGGCGCTTGAGCGCACGGGTCTTCTTCTGCCCCTTGCCGGTGGCGATGATCTCGCGCAGCTTGTCGGACTCGGCCTCGAGGTCGAAGGTCTCCAGACGCTTCTGGATCGCCGCGGCACCCATGCCGCCCTCGAAGTACAGACCGAAGCGGTCGCGCATCTCGCGGTAGAGGACCTCGTCGCCCTCGAGGTCCTGGACCTTGAGGTTCTTGAACCGGTCCCAGACCTGGGAGAGGCGCTCGACCTGCTGGTCGGCACGCTTGCGGATCTGGTTCATCTCGCGCTCGGCGGAGTCGCGGACCTTGCGCTTGGCGTCGGACTTGGCGCCCTCGGCCTCGAGCTCGGCGATGTCCTTCTCGAGCTTCTGCGCGCGGGTCTCGACGTCCGCGTCGCGGCGGTTCTCGAGCTCCTTCTTCTCGGCCTCGATCTGGGCCTCGAGCGAGGGCAGGTCGGTGTGGCGCTGGTCCACGTCGACGCTCGTGATCATGTAGGCCGCGAAGTAGATGACCTTCTCGAGGTCCTTCGGGGCCAGGTCGAGCAGGTACCCCAGGCGCGAGGGGACGCCCTTGAAGTACCAGATGTGGGTGACGGGGGCGGCGAGCTCGATGTGGCCCATCCGCTCACGCCGCACGCCGGCGCGAGTGACCTCGACGCCGCAGCGCTCGCAGATGATGCCCTTGAAGCGGACCCGCTTGTACTTGCCGCAGGAGCACTCCCAGTCCCGCGTCGGACCGAAGATCCGTTCGCAGAAGAGGCCCTCCTTCTCAGGCTTGAGGGTGCGGTAGTTGATGGTCTCGGGCTTCTTGACCTCGCCGTGGCTCCAGTTACGGATGTCCTCCGCGGAGGCCAGACCGATGCGCAGCTCGTCGAAGAAGTTGACGTCCAGCACTTCGTGCTTCCTTCTCTCGTTGTCGAGGATGACTCGATAAGTTCTGTGGCCCTGGGTCACCGTGAGGGTGACCGGGCGGGCTGTCGAGGGGGTCCGAGGGGTCCATGGCCCGCTGGGCCGTGGACCCCCCGGAGGGTCAGACCTCCTCGACGCTGCTCGGCTCGCGCCGGGACAGGTCGATGCCGAGCTCCTCGGCCGCGCGGAAGACGTCGTCCTCGTTGTCGCGCATCTCGATGGTGCCGCCCTCGGAGTTGAGGACCTCCACGTTGAGGCAGAGGCTCTGCATCTCCTTGATGAGCACCTTGAAGGACTCCGGGATACCGGGTTCCGGGATGTTGTCGCCCTTGACGATGGCCTCGTAGACCTTGACGCGACCGGTGACGTCGTCGGACTTGATCGTCAGCAGCTCCTGGAGCGCGTAGGAGGCGCCGTAGGCCTCGAGGGCCCACACCTCCATCTCGCCGAAGCGCTGGCCGCCGAACTGGGCCTTACCACCGAGCGGCTGCTGGGTGATCATCGAGTACGGCCCCGTGCTGCGCGCGTGGATCTTGTCGTCCACGAGGTGGTGCAGCTTGAGGATGTACATGTACCCGACGGAGGTCGGGGCCGGGTAGGGGTCGCCGGTGCGGCCGTCGAAGAGCTGCGCCTTGCCGCTGCTGTCGATCAAGCGAACACCGTCGCGGGTCGGGGTCGTCGAGTCGAGCAGACCGGCGATCTCCTCCTCGCGGGCACCGTCGAAGACGGGGCTGGCGACACGCGTGTCGGCCGGGGCCTGGCGCGCGTCGTCGGGGATCATCTGGGCCCACTCGGGCGAGCCCTCGATGTCCCAGCCGCGGCTGGCGGCCCACCCGAGGTGCAGCTCCATGATCTGCCCGATGTTCATGCGACCGGGGACACCGAGCGGGTTGAGCACGACGTCGACCGGCGTGCCGTCCTCGAGGAAGGGCATGTCCTCGACCGGGAGGATCTTGGAGATGACGCCCTTGTTGCCGTGGCGGCCGGCGAGCTTGTCACCGTCGGTGATCTTGCGCTTGTTGGCCACGTAGACGCGGACGAGCTGGTTGACGCCCGGGGGCAGCTCGTCGCCCTCGTCCTTGTCGAAGACCTTGACCGCGATGACCGTGCCGGTCTCGCCGTGCGGGACCTTCATCGACGTGTCGCGGACCTCACGGGCCTTCTCGCCGAAGATGGCGCGCAGCAGGCGCTCTTCCGGAGTCAGCTCGGTCTCGCCCTTGGGCGTGACCTTGCCGACGAGCAGGTCGCCGTCGCGGACCTCGGCACCGATGCGGATGATGCCGCGCTCGTCCAGGTCGGCGAGGACGTCCTCGGAGACGTTGGGGATGTCCCGGGTGATCTCCTCCGGGCCGAGCTTGGTGTCACGGGCGTCGACCTCGTGCTCCTCGATGTGGATCGAGGAGAGGACGTCGTCCTGCACCAGACGCTGGCTGAGGATGATCGCGTCCTCGTAGTTGTAGCCCTCCCACGGCATGAAGGCGACGAGGAGGTTGCGGCCCAGGGCCATCTCCCCACCGTCGGTCGCCGGACCGTCGGCGATCAGCTGGCCGGCCTCGACGCGGTCACCCTCGGTGACCATGACGCGCTGGTTGTAGCTGTTGCCCTGGTTGGACCGGGAGAACTTCATCATCTTGTAGGTGTGCGAACCACCCTCGTCCTGCGTGACCGTCACGAGGTCCGCGGAGACCTCCGTGACGACGCCGGCCTTGAGCGCGCGGACCACGTCACCGGAGTCGAGCGCGGCGCGGTGCTCCATGCCGGTGCCCACGTAGGGGGCCTCGGACTGCACGAGCGGCACGGCCTGACGCTGCATGTTGGCACCCATGAGCGCGCGGTTGGCGTCGTCGTGCTCGAGGAAGGGGATCATCGCGGTGGCGGCGGAGACCATCTGCCGCGGCGAGACGTCCATGAAGTCGACGTCCTCGGCCGGGATCTGGTCGACCTCGCCACCCTTGGTGCGCGCGAGCACCCGCTCCTCGGCGAAGTTGCCGTCGTCGAGCAGCACCGCGTTGGCCTGCGCGACGACGACCTTGTCCTCCTCGTCCGCGGAGATGTAGACGATCTCGTCCGTGACGCGGCCGTCGACGACCTTGCGGTAGGGGGTCTCGATGAAGCCGAAGGCGTTGATCCGCCCGTAGCTGGCGAGCGAGCCGATCAGACCGATGTTGGGACCCTCAGGGGTCTCGATCGGGCACATGCGGCCGTAGTGCGACGGGTGGACGTCACGGACCTCCATCTGCGCGCGGTCACGGGAGATACCGCCCGGGCCCAGCGCGTTCAGGCGACGCTTGTGCGTCAGACCCGACAGCGGGTTGTTCTGGTCCATGAACTGCGACAGCTGGCTGGTGCCGAAGAACTCCTTGATGGAGGCGACGACCGGCCGGATGTTGATCAGGGTCTGCGGCGTGATGGCCTCGACGTCCTGCGTGGTCATGCGCTCGCGGACGACGCGCTCCATGCGGGAGAGACCGGTACGGACCTGGTTCTGGATCAGCTCGCCGACGCTGCGGACGCGACGGTTGCCGAAGTGGTCGATGTCGTCGGTCTCGACGGGGACCTCGATGGCCTCGCCGTCACGCGTGCCCGGCAGGGTCGCCTGGTCGGCGTGCAGCGCGACGAGGTACTTGAGCGTCGCGACGATGTCCTCGAGCGTGAGCACGGAGGAGCGCAGCTCGGCCTCGAGACCGAGCTTGCGGTTGACCTTGTAGCGACCGACCTTGGCCAGGTCGTAGCGCTTGGGGTTGAAGTACAGGTTGTCGAGCAGGTTCTGCGCGGCCTCACGGGTCGGCGGCTCGCCGGGGCGCAGCTTGCGGTAGATGTCGAGCAGCGCGGCGTCCTGGTCCTCGACCGTGTCCTTCTCGAGGGTGGCGCGCATGGACTCGTAGTCACCGAACTCCTCGAGGATCTCGGCGGAGGTCATGCCGAGGGCCTTGAGCAGCACCGTGACGGACTGCTTGCGCTTGCGGTCGACGCGCACGCCGACCATGTCGCGCTTGTCGACCTCGAACTCGAGCCAGGCACCACGGCTCGGGATGATCTTGGACGAGTAGATGTCCTTGTCGGACGTCTTGTCGGCCGTGCGCTCGAAGTAGACGCCGGGGCTGCGCACGAGCTGCGAGACGACGACGCGCTCGGTGCCGTTGATGATGAAGGTGCCACGCTCGGTCATGAGCGGGAAGTCGCCCATGAAGACCGTCTGGCTCTTGATCTCCCCGGTCTCGGCGTTCATGAACTCGGCGGTGACGAAGAGGGGCGCGGAGTAGGTCTGGTCGCGCTCCTTGCACTCGTCGACGGAGTACTTCGGCTCCTCGAAGCGGCTCTCCCGGAAGGAGAGGCTCATCGAGCCGGAGAAGTCCTCGATCGGGGAGATCTCCTCGAAGATCTCCTCCAGACCCGGGTGCTCCGGGACGTCACGACGGCCGGCGTCGAGGGCCTCCGCGACGCGCTCCTGCCACTTTTCGTTGCCGAGGAGCCAGTCAAAGCTCTCGGTCTGCAGTGCCAGGAGGTCGGGGACCTCGAGGGGCTCGCGGATCTTGGCGAAGGACAGACGGCCACTGGCCGTCCGTGCGGTGGACATCGGGGAAGCGGTGCGCGAGGCAGCCAAGGATGGATCCTTCCACGGGCCTTGAGAGTCGGGCGGCGCGCTCGGGCATCCTGTGCGCGCGTCCCGCCAGGGGCTCGACACACCTCAGCGGTGAGGGGATTGGAGCGACCCGACGACAGCACGACAGGAACAAGTCAGCGCAAAGCGACAGCATAGACGCATCAACACACGTGTGTCCAACCCGAGCGAGCCGACGGCGCGACGGTGGTCATCGGCCACACACCCGCGGTGGCGGGGCGACCGAATCCTTCGACGCCATGAGGATGGACGACGAAGCGAGCGACGTCAAGACTCGTCCCGGCGGGTCGCGCAGCGCCGACCCGCGGCGCGCCGCGGACGAGGGCGGGGGGCACCCCCTTCGGCCTCGCCCTAGGGTGGGGCCCATGGAGCTCCGCGCCACTCGCCGACGTCGCCGGCGCCAGCACGTGCGGCGCGTCGTCCGACGGGCCGCGCTGGCCACCCTGGGCACCCAGGTCGCCACTGTCGCAGGCCTGATCGTCTTCGACAGCGCCCGGCGCAAGGACCGCCCCGACCACGAGTTCCCCCACCGCCACGGTGACCCGGTGCCCGTCGACGGCGGTGAGGTGCGCATCTACACCTTCGGGGAGAACCTCTTCGAGGACATGCTGGCGGACATCGAGGCGGCGAGCACCCGTGTCCTCTTCGAGACCTACATCTGGAAGGACGACGCCGTCGGGCGCCGCTTCCGCCAGGCGCTGGTCGACGCCCACGCGCGGGGCGTCGAGGTCTACGTCGTCTTCGACGCCTTCGCCAACCTCGTCGTCCCACCAGCGTTCTACAGGGACCTGCCCGAGGGCATCCACGTCAAGCGCCACCCGCTCATGACCGGGGGCGCGAAGTTCTTCTTCCCCAGCCACTGGGGCCGCAACCACCGCAAGCTGCTCGTGGTCGACCGGACCGCCGCCTACGTCGGCGGCTACAACATCGGTCAGGACTACGCCAACCGCTGGCGCGACACGCACGCCCGCTTCTCGGGCGACATGGTCGTCGAGCTCGAGAACGCCTTCGTCGACTACTGGAACAACTACGACGGCAGGCCCCCGCTCCCCCATCCGGCCCGCCGCACGTGGAGCCGGGAGATGCGGGTCCACCGCAACCTGCCGACCGACATGGTCTACCCGATCCGCAACATGTACCTCGAGGCGATCGACCGCGCCGACACGCGGGTCTGGCTCACGACCGCCTACCTCATCCCCGACGACGCCTTCGTCCGCAGCCTCGTGCAGGCGGCCGGGCGCGGGGTCGACGTGCGCGTGATCGTCCCGCACTTCAGCAACCACATCGTCGCCGACTGGCTGAGCCGGGTCACCTACGAGCGCCTGCTGCGGGGCGGGGTGCGGCTGCTGCGCTTCGAGAACGCGATGGTGCACGCCAAGACCGCGACCATCGACGGGATCTGGTCGACGATCGGCACCGCCAACATCGACCGGCTGAGCCTCGCCGGCAACTACGAGGTCAACATGGAGATCCTCGACGCCGACGTCGCCCGGCGGATGGAGGAGATCTTCGAGCTGGACTCGGGCAACTGCACCGAGCTCACGCTCGCCGAGTGGGTCCGCAGGCCGCTCATCGCCCGGGTCTCCGAGGGCGTCCTCTCCCCCTGGCGTCCGCTGCTGTAGGCGCCGGAGCAGCGCGAAGGGCGGGCCGCACCGTGAGGTGCGACCCGCCCTTCGCGCAGATCAGTGCCCGTCAGTGACGGGCCGAGATCACTTGAGCTCGACGGAGGCGCCGGCGCCCTCGAGGGCCTCCTTGGCCTTCTCGGCGGCCTCCTTGTCGACCTTCTCCAGGACGGGCTTGGGGGCGCCGTCGACGAGGTCCTTGGCCTCCTTGAGGCCGAGGCTCGTGAGCGCGCGGACCTCCTTGATGACCTGGATCTTCTTGTCGCCGGCCGCGGTGAGGACGACGTCGAACTCGTCCTGCTCCTCGGCCTCGGCACCAGCGTCGCCACCGGCGGCGGCCGGGGCGGCACCCGCGACGGCGACCGGGGCGGCGGCGGTGACCTCGAAGGTCTCCTCGAACTGCTTCACGAACTCGGAGAGCTCGATGAGGGTCATCTCCTTGAAGGCCTCAAGGAGCTCGTCGGTGCTGAGCTTCGCCATGATGGGCGTCCTTTCTTGTCAAACGTCTGTGCCGTGAGTGGCGGGGATGTGCTGTGGCTCGAGGCGGATGCCTCAGGCCTCGTCGCCACCCTCGGGGGTGGTCTCGGTGGAGGCGTCGGCCGCAGCCGGCTCCTCGGTGTCCGCAGCAGCGTCGGTCGAGACCGGACCCTGCTCCTCCACCTTCGCGCGCAGCGCGTCGACGACCCGAGCGGTCTGCGACAGCGGCGCGTTGAAGAGGTATGCGGCCTGGGTGAGCTTGGCCTTCATGGCCCCAGCAAGCTTGCCCAGGAGAACCTCGCGCGACTCAAGCTTCGCGAGCTTCTCGATGTCCTCCGGCGTGAGCGGGTTCCCGTCGAGGAGCCCACCCTTGATCACCAGGAGGGGGTTGTCCTTGGCGAAGTCACGCAGGCCCTTGGCCGCCTCGACGGGGTCACCCTCGACGAAGACGATCGCGTTCGGGCCGACGAGCTGACCCTCGAAGGCGGACTCGACGCCCGCCTCCTTGGCAGCGCGCTCGGCCAGCGTGTTCTTCACCACGGAGTAGGTGGCGTTGCCACGGAGGTTGTTGCGCAGCTCGGCGAGCTGGGCCACGGTCAGACCGCGGTACTCCGTGAGAACCGCCGCGCTCGAGGTGCGGAGCTTGTCCGCCATCTCGGCGATGGCGGCGTTCTTCTCGGCAGTCGCCATGCGGGCCTCCCTTCTCGTGTGGTGCCGTCGGGGCCCGGAACGAGAAAAGGAGCCCCGGCGCAGGCACGGGACTCCACGCACACCGAGGTGTGCAGCAATCGGGTGGCCTGCGTGGGTCGCCCGCTCTCGCGGAACCTTCAGCCACCCAGAGGGCGGCAACCGACGGTCAATGGTCGTGGATCAGCGTACGGCAGGGCGGGGCACCGGCCAAATCGACGACGAAGGGGGCCGCCCCCCTGTCGGGAAGCGGCCCCCTTCGCTCTCGCCGGGGCAATGGATCACTCGCCGGCGGGAACCTCGTCGGCGGCCACCGGGGCGGCCTCCTCGAGCAGGTTCTTGGTCCGCGAGCTGTCGATCAGGATGCCCGGGCCCATGGTCGTGCTGAGCACGGCCTTGGTGATGTAGCGGCCCTTGGAGGCGGAGGGCTTGAGGCGCAGGATCTCCTCGAGCGCGCTCTGGTAGTTCTCCACCAGCTTGGTCTCGTCGAAGCTCGCCTTGCCGATGATGAAGTGCAGGTTGGCGTGCTTGTCGTTGCGGAACTCGATCTTGCCGCCCTTGATGTCGGTCACGGCCTTGGCCGTGTCCATCGTGACCGTGCCGGTCTTCGGGTTCGGCATGAGGCCGCGGGGACCGAGGACCTTGCCGAGACGACCGACCTTGCCCATGAGGTCCGGGGTGGCGACGACGGCGTCGAAGTCCATCCAGCCGCCCTGGACCTTCTCGAGCATGTCGTCGGACCCGACGTAGTCGGCGCCGGCCTCGCGGGCGGCGTCGGCCTTGTCACCGTTGGCGAAGACGAGGACGCGGGCGGTCTTGCCCGTGCCGTGCGGCAGGTTGACCGTGCCGCGGACCATCTGGTCGGCCTTGCGCGGGTCGATGCCGAGACGGAAGACGACCTCGACGGTCTCGTCGTAGGACGTCTTGGCGCTCTCCTTGGCGAGGCGGACCGCCTCGAGAGGGCCGTAGGCGACGTCGCGGTCGATCTTCTCGGCCGCGGCGCGGTAGCTCTTGCTGCGCTTCATGTGCTGCTCCTTGGATGGTGGTGGAGGTGTGGTCCGGGCCAGCGCTGGCCCTCCCACGGGGTCGGGCGTCAGACGCCCGGGGTCTCGATGCCCATCTGACGGGCGGTGCCGGCGATGATCTTCATCGCGGCGTCGATGTCGTTGGCGTTGAGGTCGGGCATCTTGGTCTCGGCGATCTCGCGGACCTGGTCGGCGGTCAGGGAGGCGACCTTGACCTTGTGCGGCTCGCCCGAGGCCTTCTTGACGCCCGCGGCCTTCTTGATCAGCTCGGCGGCTGGCGGCGTCTTCGTGATGAAGGTGAAGGAGCGGTCTTCGTAGACCGTGATCTCGACCGGCACGACGTTGCCGCGCATGTCCGCCGTGGCGTCGTTGTACGCCTTGACGAACTCCATGATGTTGACGCCGTGCTGACCGAGGGCCGGGCCGACGGGCGGGGCCGGGGTGGCGGCACCCGCCTGGATCTGCAGCTTGATGTAGCCGGAGACCTTCTTCTTGGGAGGCATGCGGTGTTCCTGCTTTCGTGTTGTGGGCCCACGCCGTGGGCGATGACCCGGTTGCACGACGTACGGGAGCAGGTCGCTCCCGCACGTCCCTTACAGCTTGGCGACCTGGTGGAAGCCGAGCTCGACCGGGGTCTCCCGGCCGAAGATGGAGACGAGGACCTTGAGCTTCTGGCTCTCCGGGAGGATCTCGGAGATCGTCGCGGGCATGGTCTCGAAGGGGCCGTCCATGACGGTGACCGACTCGCCGATCTCGAAGTCGACGTCCACCGCGGTGGCGGGGGTGAGCCCGTCGTGGGAGGGGGCGCCGCCCGCGCTGGGCGCGGCGGGCTTGTCGAGGTCGGCGGGCTTGATCATGGTGAAGACCTCGTCGAGGCTCAGCGGCACGGGGTCGTGCGCGTTGCCGACGAAGCCGGTGACGCCCGGGGTGTGCCGGACGGCGCCCCAGGACTCGTCCGTCAGGTCCATGCGCACGAGGACGTAGCCGGGCATGCGCGGCTGCTTGCGCACCTTCTTTTGGCCGGACTTGATCTCGGTGACCTCGTCGATCGTGACGGCCACCTCGAAGATGTAGTCCTCCATGTCGAGGTTGGCGACACGCGTCTCGAGGTTGTGCTTCACACGGTTCTCGTAGCCCGCATAGGTGTGGATGACGTACCAGTCACCGAACTTCGAGGCGAGGTCGTCCTTGAAGGCCTGCACGGGGTCGGCGGCCTCCTCGGGGAGCACGTCACCGTCCTCGTCGACGCCGGCGGTGTCGTGCTCAGCGGTGCCTGCCTCGGCGCCGTCGTCGGCGGCCTCCTCGAAGGCGGCCTCCTCGAGGGCCTCGTCGGCGGCGCGGGCGTCGTCGACGTCCTGGGCCGAAGGGAGGTCGGCCGGCGGCTGGGCAGCGCGCTCGGCCTGCTCGGCGGCGACGATGCTCGAGGTGCCCTCGGTCTCGGTCTCCTGGGGCTCGGGGGTCCCGGCCTGCTCGGACATGACCTGTTTCCTCACTTCACACTTCGATCGACGGCGCGGTGGTGCGCCCGGACTGCGGCATCTGCGGCGGCGTCAGCCGCCGAACACCCAGAGCACGACCCGCGTGAACACCGCGTCCAGACCGGACACGATGAGCATCATGATCGCGACGAAGACGATGACGACGAGCGTGTAGTTGATCAGCTCGGACCGGGTCGGCCGGACGACCTTGCGCAGCTCGTCGAGGACCTGGGCCAGGAAGAGGCCGATCGATCCGAAGAAGCGGGAGATGGGATTGCCACCCTTCGGGTCGCGCCGCGCCTTGGTCGGCTGCGCTCCGAGCTGGCTCACATCGTCTCTTCTCGTCCGGGTTCACACATGGCTGCGCAACGGGTGTCGTGCAACGCAGGGCAGGAGGGACTCGAACCCCCAACCGCCGGTTTTGGAGACCGGTGCTCTACCAATTGAGCCACTGCCCTTCGGGGGACCGCGGTGGGCCGGTCTCCCGGGTCGACTCCCCCTTCGTCTCGACGCATACGGGCACGCCGGAGAGTCTGGTCGAAGTCAACCGAGGGGCCACTCTACGTCACGCAGGGCGCACACCGCGAACCGAGCACACGCCGGGGCGGCCTCCCTGTCGCCACGCGCGCGCGAGGTGGAACACTGGGCGCGTGACCGAGCAGAGCAGCCGCCCCCTGTCCGACCTCTCCGCCGAGGAGCTCAACGCCCTCGCGACGACCCAGCGCGCGGCGCACGCCGCCCAGGCCGCCAAGGGCACCAAGCTCGACGTCACCCGCGGCAAGCCGAGCGCCGCGCAGCTCGACCTCGCCGACCCGATGCTCTCCCTCCCCTCGGCGACCACGGACCGGGCGGGCACCGACGTGCGCAACTACGGCGGGCTCGCGGGCCTGACCGAGCTGCGCGAGATCTTCGCCGAGCTGCTGTGGGTCGAGACCGACCAGATCGTCGCCGGCGGCAACTCGTCGCTGACGATGATGCGCGATGTGCTCGTCGACCTGCTCCTCTTCGGGGCGATCGACTCCCCGCGCCCGTGGGCCCGGGAGGAGGAGATCACCTTCATCTGCCCGGTGCCCGGGTACGACCGCCACTTCGCCCTCCTCGAGGACCTCGGCATCAAGATGGTCACCGTCCCGATGCGCGAGGACGGCCCGGACGCGGACGAGGTCGCCCGGCTGGCGGCGTCCGACCCCTCGATCAAGGGCATGTGGGTCGTCCCGACCTACTCCAACCCGACCGGCGCGGTCGTGAGCCAGGAGGTCGCCAGCCGCCTGGCCGGCATGGAGACCGCCGCGCCCGACTTCAAGATCTTCTGGGACAACGCGTATGCGGTCCACCACCTCACGCAGGAGGAGGTCAAGAGCGCCGACATCATCACCCTGTGCTCCGGCGCCGGGCACCCGCACCGCGCGGTGATGTTCGCCTCCACCTCCAAGATCACCTGGGCAGGCGCGGGCGTCGCCTTCCTCGCCTCGTCCGTGGAGCAGGTCCGCTGGTACCTCGAGCACCTCGGCAAGGGCTCGATCGGCCCGGACAAGGTCAACCAGCTGCGCCACGTCGAGTTCTTCGGCGACGCCGAGGGCGTGCGAGCCCACATGCGCAAGCACGCCGAGATCCTCGGCCCCAAGTTCGCCGAGGTCGACCGGGTGCTCTCCGAGCGCCTCGGTGGTCTCGGGGTGGCCACCTGGAACACCCCGACCGGGGGGTACTTCGTCAACCTCGACGTGCTCCCCGGCACCGCCTCGCGGGTCGTCGCCCTGGCCAAGGAGGCCGGCCTGTCCCTCACGCCGGCCGGAGCCTCCTTCCCCCACGGCGAGGACCCCGAGGACACCAACATCCGCCTGGCTCCGACGATGCCGCCCATGTCGGAGCTCACCGAGGCCATGGAGACGGTCGCGACCTGCGTCCTGATCGCGGCGGCGGAGCAGCTGGGCGCAACGAAGGAGTGACCATGTCAGAGCGCGAGGACCTCGACACCGACCTCACGAGCTACAGCCTCGACGACGAAGACCAGCTGCAGCCCGAGGACAGCCTCATGGGCACCGGCTCCGGGGACGAGGACGCGCTCGACGTGGGCTACTCCCCTCCCGACTCGGCGCGCGGCTCCTACGCGCACGGGGTGACCGCCGCGGAGCAGGCCGTCGACGAGACGATCGACGAGCGGCTGAAGCAGGAGGAGCCCGATCCCTTCGCCGCGGTGACCGATGACGACGGGCGGCGCGGAGCCGACCGCGTCGGCGGCGACGACCCTGACGCGATCGCCGCCGAGGACGACTGGCTCGGCGACCAGGAGGTCGGCGACGCCCGCGCCGGTCGGCTGGTGAGCCCGGACGAGGGCAGCCACGAGGACACCGACGACCAGGCCTGGGGCCGGGACGTCGGCGTCGACGGCGGCGCGGCCTCCGCCGAGGAGGCCGCGGTGCACATCATCGACGGCGACGGGCCCCGCGACTGAGCACCGCCGAGCGCGACCTCCGCGCCCTGCCCAAGGCGCACCTCCACCTGCACTTCACCGGCTCGATGCGCGTCGAGACCGTCCGTGACATGGCGGTGGGCCACGGCATGCGGCTGCCGGACTCCCTTCGCTCGCAGTACCCGCCGCACCTGTCCGCGGCGGACGAGCGCGGGTGGTTCCGCTTCCAGCGCCTGTACGACGCGGCGCGCCACTGCGTGCGCGGCGAGGCGGACATGCGGCGGATCGTGCGTGAGGCAGCGCTCGACGACGGGGCCGAGGGCTCGCGCTGGCTGGAGATCCAGGTCGACCCCACGTCCTACGCCCCCTTCGTCGGGGGCATCACCCCGGCGATGGAGATCGTCCTCGACGAGGCGCGCTCCGTGAACACGACGGCCGACGCGACCGGGTCGGCCCGTGTCGGCGTGCTCATGGCGGCCAGCCGCATCCGCCATCCGCTCGAGGCCCGCACGCTCGCCCGTCTCGCGGCGCAGTACGCGGGGCGCGGGCCGGAGGGCGTCCTCGGGTTCGGCCTGTCCAACGACGAGCGAAGGGGGGACACGCTCGACTTCGCCCCGGCGTTCCGCATCGCCGACCGCGCCGGGCTGGCCCTGGTGCCGCACTCGGGCGAGCTGCTCGGCCCGGAGTCGATCGCGCAGACGCTGGAGTCGCTGCGCCCCGACCGCCTCGGCCACGGGATCCGCAGCACCGAGGACCCCTGGGTCCTCGAGGCCGTCGTCGCGGCGGGCGTGGCGCTCGAGGTCTGCCCCGGGTCCAATGTCTCGCTCGGCGTCTACCGCGAGCACGAGGACGTGCCGCTGCGCGCGCTCGTCGACGCGGGCGCGACCATCGCCCTGGGGGCCGACGACCCCCTCCTCTTCGACTCGCGCCTGCTGGCGCAGTACGAGACCGCGCGCCGGGTGCACGGGCTCGACGACGCGGAGCTCGCCGACCTCGCCCGCGGCTCCTTCCGGGCGAGCCGGGCGCCGCGAGAGGTCGTCGACCGTGCCCTCGACGACATCGACGCCTGGCTGGCCGCCTAGAGCTCGTGGCCGACGAAGACCGGCTCGTTGACGAGGGTGACGCCGAAGGCCTCGCGCACCCCGTCGCGCACCTCGCGGGCGAGGGCGGCGACATCGGCCGCGGTGGCCTCGCCACGGTTGGTGATCGCCAGCGTGTGCTTGGTCGAGAGCGCGGCCGGGCCGGGCATGCCGTGGCCCTTGCCGAACCCCGCCCGGTCGATGAGCCACGCGGCGCTCGTCTTGGCCCGCCCCTCCCCCGCAGGGAAGACGGGCGGCACCGGCCCGTCCGGGCCGAGACGCTGCGCGGCGCGCGCGCGGAGCCGGTCCATCTGCGCGCTCGGCAGGATCGGGTTGGTGAAGAAGGAGCCGCAGCTCCACGTGTCGTGGTCGGACGCGTCGAGGACCATGCCCCGGTTGCCGCGCTGGACGAGGACCGCCTCGCGGGCGGCGGCGAGCGGGACCCGCTCGCCCTGCTCCACGCCGAGCTGTCGGGCGAGGTCCGCGTACGCCACCGGTGCGGACAGCCCGCCGCGGCCCAGACGGAAGGTCACCTCGAGGACGACGAAGCGGCTCGTGGCCTTGAAGACGGAGTGGCGGTAGGTGAAGGCGCAGTCGGCGGCGCCGAAGGTCGTGTGGCGCTGCTCCTCGCGGTCCCAGACGAGGACGCTCGTGATCGTCTGGGCAACCTCCTGGCCGTAGGCGCCGACGTTCTGCACCGGGGTCGCCCCGGTCAGGCCGGGGATGCCCGAGAGCGCCTCGATGCCGGACCAGCCCTCGGCGACGGCGCGGGCGACGACCTCGTCCCAGACCTCGCCGGCGGCGACGGTCACGTCGACGTGCGCGTCGTCGACGGGGACGACCTCGATCCCGCGGCTCGCGATGCGCACGACGGTGCCTGCGAAGCCCGCGTCGGCGATGACGAGGTTGGACCCGCCGGACAGGAGCAGGAGGGGTGTCCCCGCGTCGTCGGCGGCGCGGACGGCCTCGACGACCTCGTCGCTCGTCGTGGCGGTGACCAGCGTGTCGGCCGGCCCGCCGACGTGCATGGTCGTGAGCGGCGCCAGCGGGGCGCAGTGCTCCGTCACCGGCATCAGTCGAGCTGGACGACGGCGCGGCAGCGGCCGAGCACCTTGTCGCCGCGGCACGTGACGGTCAGCTCGACCGTCGCCCGACGAGCGTCGGCATCGAGCGAACGGACGACGCCCGTGACGTCGAGGCTCGTGCCCTCGCCGTGCGGGACGACGACCGGCTTGGTGAAGCGGGTGCCGTAGTCGAGGACGCGGCCGGCGTCCCCGACCCAGTCGGTGACGACCTGGACGGCGGCGCCCATCGTCCACATGCCGTGGGCGATGACATCGGGCAGGCCGACCGCCTGAGCGGTCCGCTCGTCCCAGTGGATGACGTTGCGGTCGCCGGAGGCGCCCGCGTAGTGCACGAGCCGGGCCCGGGTCACGGGCAGGGTGCGGGAGGGGAGGGACTCCCCTTCGCTCACGTCGTCGAAGCGGCGCACGCCCATGCTCACTCCCCTCCCCGCACGACGATCGTCGACAGGCTCGTCGCGACCGGTGCGTCGTCGGCATCGATGATCTCGCTGCGCATCGTCACCATCTGGTGGCCACCGGCCGCCCGGATCGCGTCGATGTGCAGCACGCCGCGCAGCTCGTCGCCGGCGACGATCGGGCGGTGGTGGGTGAAGCGCTGCTCGCCGTGGACGACGCGGGAGTAGTCGACGCCCGCCTCGGGGTCGGTGACGAACTGCGCGTCCGTGCGCTGGCCGGGGATGACCGCGAAGGTCGGCGGGGCGACGAGGTCGGGGTACCCAGCGGCGCGGGCGGCCTCGAGGTCGTGGTGCACCGGGTCGGTCGCTCCGACCGCCGCCGCGAAGTCGCGGATGTGCTCCCGCCCGACGCAGAAGGGGGGCGACGGATCATAGGTCCGACCCTGGAAGTCCTCGTTCACGGCCATGCCCGACAGTCTAGGCAGGTGCCCCGTGCACGACGACGCGGCCGCCGAGCAGGTGCTCGACGGCCGCGTCGTCAAGGATCGCGGGTGCAGGACCTCAGCGGGTCTCGCGGTGCGGGGTGTGCTTGCGGCACCGGTTGCAGAACTTCGCCAGCTCGATGCGGTCGGGCGTGTTGCGGCGGTTCTTCTTGGTGATGTAGTTCCGCTCCTTGCACTCCGTGCACGCCAGGGTGATCTTGGGGCGGACGTCGGCGCTCTTGGTGGCCACGGTAAGAACCTGCTCTCAGACACTTCGGGGTGGTACTCGCCTGGCGCCGGTCTGCGCTGGGCGGGAGGTGCGGGCCTGCTGACCCACACGGCTCAACACGGCGACGCACAAGAATAGTCCACGGACGACCACCACCGGAAATCGATGGTGGCTGCCTACCGTGGTACTGCGTAGCGGGAGCGGGGCTCGATCCCGCGACCTCACGATTATGAGTCGTGCGCTCTAACCAGCTGAGCTACCCCGCCTTGGCGGTCGACCTGCGCTGCGCGCGGACCGGACCAGAGCCCCCTGTCGGAATCGAACCGACGACCTTTTCCTTACCATGGAAACGCTCTGCCGACTGAGCTAAGGGGGCAGGACCACCGAGTGCTTCGAGGAGCGATCCGGTGGACGACCTCGGGAGAGATTACACGCCCGGGGCCGTGGTCATGAAATCGGGGGTTCGACCGGCGCTGCTGCCTCGCCGACGAGCGCCTCCAGGGCGGGCCGGAGGACCTGCGGGACCGCCGTCGGACGCCGGCTCGTCGCGTCGACGAAGACGTGCGCGGACGTCGCGAGGGCGACGAGCTCGCCGTCGCCCGACCGGGCGAGCGCGCACTCCCAGCGCACGCTCGAGCGGCCGACGGACAGCGCACGCAGGCCGACCTCGAAGGCGTCGGGGTAGGAGATCTCCGCGAGGTAGCGGCAGCCCGTCTCGGGGATGAGGTTGATCGTGTCCCCGCCCGCGGCGACGTCGAAGCCGTGCGCCTTGAGCCAGTCGTTGATCGCCGTGTCCATCACGGAGTAGTGCACGGCGTTGTTGACGTGGCCGAACTGGTCGTTGTCGCTCCAGCGGGTCGGGATCGTGACCCAGTACGGGTATCGGGCGCGGTCGAAGGTGTCGCTCACGTCAGCCATCCTGCACCGGCGTCCCGTCGGCCCGCCACAGCCCGGAGGTGCCGCGGCGGTGGCTGTCGAGCAGATGCGTGTCGACGATGCCGACGGCCTCCATGAGCGCGAAGGCCGTCGTCGGCCCGACGAAGGTGAAGCCCCGCCGCTTCAGCTCCTTGGCCAGGGCACGTGACTCGTCGGACGTCGTCGGCACCTCGGCGAAGGTCCGCGGCATCGGTGTGCGCTCGGGGCGGTGGGACCAGACGAGGTCGACCAGGCCCCCGTCCGCGCGAAGGGAGACCGTCGCACCGGCGTTGCGGATCGTCGCCACGATCTTCGCGCGGTTGCGCACGATCCCGGCGTCCTGCATGAGGTGGGCGACCTCCCCTTCGCCCCAGGTCGCGACGACGTCCGGGTCGAAACCGGCGAACGCTGCGCGGAAGGACTCCCGCTTGGCCAGGATCGTGGCCCAGGACAGGCCGGACTGGAAGGCCTCGAGGCTCAGCCGCTCGAAGAGCCCGCGCTCGTCGCGCACGGGCATGCCCCACTCGGTGTCGTAGTAGCGCCGCAGGAGCTCGCCGTGGGCTCCGCTCCCCTGCGCCCACGCCGGCCGCGCCAGCCCGTCCTCACCGATGACCACGTCCATGGCGAGCATGCTGCCACGGGCACGACGCAGGCCCCCGGGATCGCTCCTCGGGGGCCTGCGTGCACGTGGGTGGCAGGTGAAGGATTCGAACCTTCGTAGGGATAACCCGACGGATTTACAGTCCGTTTCCATTGGCCGCTCGGACAACCTGCCGTGTGCGTCTGGAAGGATAGCAAGTTGACCGCCCGAGGACGCAAATCCGGGCAGATCCACCGCCGAAGGAGTGACGAGGACCCATGGCCAGCAGCAGCTTCGACATCGTGAGCAAGGTCGACCGCCAGGAGGTCGACAACGCGCTCAACCAGGCCGCCAAGGAGGTCTCCCAGCGCTACGACTTCAAGGGTGTGGGCGCCTCGATCGAGTGGAGCGGCGACAACGTCGTCATCAAGGCCAACAGCGCCGAGCGCGTGCTCGCCGTGCTCGACGTCTTCGAGTCCAAGCTCGTGCGCCGCGGGGTCTCGCTGAAGAACATCGACTTCGGCGACAAGGACCCGCAGGCCTCGGGCAAGGAGTACGTCCTCTCGGGCCCGACCAAGGAGGGCATCGACCAGGACAACGCGAAGAAGATCTCCAAGATCATCCGCGACGAGGGCCCGAAGGGGATCAAGCCGCAGATCCAGGGCGACGAGCTGCGGGTCACCGGCAAGTCGCGCGACGAGCTGCAGGAGGTCATCGCGCTGCTGAAGGGCAAGGACCTCGACGTCGCACTGCAGTTCACGAACTACCGCTGACCACCCCTTCGCGCAGCCAGCGCGGACGCACCTGAACCCGCATTGCCCTAGGGGAATGCGGGTTCAGGTGCGTGCGGGGGCGCGTCGGTCAGACGGGGTCGGGCACCATCGACGCGGTGGCCGGCTCCGCCACGGCGGGGTGCGCCCGGTCGTGGCGACCCAGCAGACGTCCCAGGAGAGGGACGAGCAGGAGTCCGAGCAGCGTCGCGCCGACGAGGACCCACAGGCCCGAGGAGGGCGAGCCGGTGGCCTTCTCGGTCAGGCCGAACGCGTACGGGCCGACGAAGGCCCCGGTCAGGCCGATCGTGTTGACGAAGGCCAGCCCGGCCGCGGCCGCGACCCCACCGAGCCGGGCCATGAGGACCGACCAGTAGAGCGGCTGCACCCCGACGATGAAGAGCATCGTGGCGCTGAGGACGATCATCTTGGCCACCGGGTTGCCGACGGCGATGAAGATCAGGGCGAAGACGATCGCGCCGGCGGTGGTGATGCCGATGAGCCGCACCTCCGAGCCGGGGTCGCGCCGGAGCACCCGCGGCACGACGAGCACGCCGATGACGGCACCGATACCGACGACACCGGAGATCAACCCGATCATGAAGCTGTCCGAGACGTTCATCGCCTCCACGATCGAGGGGACGAAGAAGATGACGCCGTAGGTGGCGATCTGGTTCATGAAGTAGATCGCCGCGATGGTCAGCAGGAAGGGCTTGGACATCGCGTTGCGGATGATCGCTCCGGGACGCGTCTCCTCCGGCTCCTCGCCGACGGCCCGCCGGGTGAGCTCCCGGGCCTCCTCGGGCTCGAGCCACTTCGCCGTGGCCGGCGAGCTGGGCAGGGTGAAGAAGATGTAGATGCCGAGCAGGACGGTGGGGATGCCCTCGAGCACGAAGAGCCACTGCCAGCCGTGGAGGCCGCCCAGGCCGTCCAGCTTCATCAGCGCGCCACCGATGGGGTTGGCCACGATGAAGGCGACCGAGGATGCGGTGAGGATGAGGCCGACGACCGTCGCGCGGTCCTTCTGCGCGAACCAGGTCGTGATGAGGTACATGATCCCCGGGTAGAGACCGGCCTCGGCGGCGCCGAGGAGCAGGCGCAGGACGTAGAACACCGTCGGGCTGGAGATGAACATCATCGCCATGGTGATCAGGCCCCAGGTGACGGCGATGCGGCTGATCCACACCTTCGCCCCGATCCGGTGCAGGAGCAGGTTGCTCGGCACCTCGAGGACGGCATAGGTGATGAAGAACAGCCCGGCGCCCAGGCCGTACGCCGCGGCGTCGATCCCGACGTCGACCTCGAGGGAGGTCTTGGCGAGGCCGACGTTGGTGCGGTCGACGAAGGCCATGAAGTACGCGGCCATGAGCAGGGGCACCAGACGCACGAAGGCCTTCCGCGTGGCCCGCGCATGCACCTGGTCCGACGTCGTTGTCGGTGAAGTCATGTGTGATCTCCTGTAGGTGAAGGATGATTCAGGTATATGTTGAATCGGGATTCAAGTTCGAGTCAAGGGTCGCCTCGACTGCTCGGTGACGGTCAGGCGAGGGCGGCGACGAGGTCCTGCGCGCGACCCAGCAGCTCGGGCTTGCGGATCTTGCCCGTGTCGGTGAGCGGGAAGGCCTCGACGACCTCGACGAGCGGCAGCTTGTACGTCGCCATCTGGTCGCGAGCCCACTCCTCCACCCCGGTCGCGGTGACGGAGGACCCGGGGACCAGGCTGACGAAGGCCACGGGCCGCTGCCCGGTGGACGCGTCGTCCGCCGGCACCACGGCGACGGAGGCGACGTCGGGGTGGCCGGCGAGCAGCATCTCGACCTCGGCCGGGAAGACGCTCATGCCGTTGACCTTGATCATGTCCTTGCTGCGCGCGAGGTAGTGCAGGCACCCGTCGTCGTCGAGGTAGCCGGTGTCGCCCGTGTGCAGCCAGCCGTCCCGCAGCTGCTGCGCCGACGCCTGCGGGTTGCGCCAGTATCCGGTCATGATCGAGGGGCTGCGCAGGAGGATCTCCCCCGCCTCTCCGAGGGGCATCGGCTCCGCCGTCGCGGGGTCGACGACGACGACGTCCGTGCCCGGCACGGGCAGCCCGCAGAACACCGGCTCGGTGAGCAGGTCGTGGTCGCCCTCGTGGAACCCGTACGGCACGACGTCGACGGTGTGGCTCTCCGTCATGCCGTAGGAGCCCTCGCGCAGGACCGAGCCGGGTCCGACGACCTCGGACCACTGCCGGCGCACCTCCGGGGTGAGCTTGCGGATGAAGGACATCGTCATCGGCGCGGTGAAGCAGGACAGGTCGCGCTCGGCGACGCCGGGCACCCGCAGCAGGTCGAGGTAGCTCTCCACGGTGGCCGCGGTCGTCGTCACGCGGCACCTCTCGACGAGGTCCACGACGGTGGCGGCGTCCCAGCGCTCCAGCAGCACGGTGGTCCCGCCCGTGACGAGGGGGATGAGGATGCCCAGGTCCTCCCCCGCGATCCAGAAGACGGGGATGAAGCACAGCGAGACGACCCGTGTCCCGTCGAAGCCGTTGGCCCCCGAGGCACTCACGGCCGTGTAGACCATGTGCCGCTGGGTGTGCTCGCACCCCTTGGGCAGACCGGTCGTGCCGCCGGTGTAGTTGAGCGCCGCTAGGGCGTCGAGGTCCCCGGCCACCTCGCGCAGCGGCGCCGTCGCCTCGGTGTCGCTCCAGCGCACGACCTCGAGCCCCTCGACGGCGGGAAGGGGGTCCCCGCCGGTGGCGAGGACGACCACCGTGTGCACGTCGGTCGCGGCGGCGGCCGCGCAGAGCCGCTCCGCGAGTGCGGCGCTCGTGACGACCACGCTCGCCCCGGAGTCGCGCAGCTCGTGGACGAGCTCGGCGTGCTGGAACATCGGGTTCACCGGTACGTGCACGCACCCGGCCCGCAGCGTGCCGAGGAAGGCGATGACGAACTCGGGGACATTGCCCAGGTGGACGCCGACCCGCTCGCCGGGGGCCACCCCCTTCGCCCGCAACCAGCCGGCCCAGCGCGCGTGCCGGTCGGCGAGCTCGCGGTAGTCCATGACGACCTCGTCGTGGACGATCGCGGCCTCTTCCGGCTGCCGCTGCGCCCACGCGTCGACGTACCCGGGGACCGTGAGGTCACCGAGCGGGTGGACGACGTCGCGGGGGGTGCCGGCGGGACGGACCCGCTCCTGACGCTGCCGCAGGTCCTGCAGGTGCTGCGTGTAGTCCATGGGGGCTCCTTCGGGTCACCAGGTGTCGACGTAGCGGGTCGGCCGCTCGTCGGGGACGACGGACGCCATCGCCGTGCGGATCCACCGGCGGGTGTCGACCGGGTCGATGACGTCGTCGAGCTCGACGACCGCCGCAGAGTTGACCGCGCGGCCGCGTTCGTAGAGGTCGTCGACGAGCCGCTGCTCCAGCGCCCGGCGCTCCGTGGGGTCCGCGACCGCCTCGAGCTCGCGGCGGAAGCCCAGGCGGACCGCACCCTCGAGGCCCATGCCGCCGACCTCACCCGTCGGCCACGCCAGCGTCGCCGCCGGGCGGTGGAAGCTGCCCGCGGCCATCGCCTGCGCGCCCAGGCCGTAGGCCTTGCGCAGGACGACCGTCACCATCGGCACCCGCAGGTGCGACCCGATGACGAAGAGGCGGGCGAAGTGGCGCACCGTCGCGGTGCGCTCGTGCTCCGGCCCGACCATGAACCCCGGGGTGTCGCAGAGGGAGACGACGGGCAGCCCGTGCGCGTCGCAGAGCTGGAGGAAGCGCGCGAGCTTGTCCGCGGCCGGGGTGTCGATCGCCCCGCCGAGGTGGCGCGGGTTGTTGGCGACCAGCCCCATGGGACGACCCTCGATGCGCACGAGCGCGGTGACGACGCCGGGGGCGAAGCCGGCGCGCAGCTCGAGGACCGAGCCCTCGTCGGCGAGGGTGCGGATCGCGGCGTGGATGTCGTAGGCGCGCACCCTGTTCTCCGGGACGACGTGGCGCAGCGCCCGCTGGTCGGCGGCGGTCCACTCCTCGCGCGCCCCCTGGAAGTAGCCGAGGTAGCGCTGGGCCACCTCGACCGCCTCCGCCTCGTCGTCGACGACCACGTCGACGACGCCGTTGCCGCCCTGCACCTCGATGGGGCCGACCTCCTCGGGCGCGAAGACGCCCAGGCCACCCCCTTCGATCATCGCGGGACCGCCCATGCCGATCGTCGAGTCACGCGTGGCGATGATGACGTCGCAGCAGCCGAGGAGCGCGGCATTGCCGGCGAAGCAGCGACCGGCCGCGATGCCGATGGTCGGGACGAGCCCGCTGAGCCGGCCCATCGTCGCGAAGGTCGGCACGTCGAGACCGCTGGCGACCGTGGTGTCGGTGTCCCCGGGACGGCCCCCGCCCCCTTCGGCGAAGAGGACGACGGGCAGGCGCTGCTGCTCGGCGATCTCGAGGAGGCGGTCGGTCTTCTTGTGGTTGAGGTAGCCCTGGGTGCCAGCCAGCACGGTGTAGTCGTAGGCCAGGACCGCGCAGCGGGAGTCTCCGGCGGGGGTGCTGCCGATGCGACCGATCCCCGTGACGATCCCGTCGGCCGGGGTGCTCGCGATGAGGTCCTCCTCGCTGCGCCGCGCGCGCTGGGCCGCGACGGCGAGACCGCCGTACTCGATGAAGCTGCCCTCCTCGACGAGGTCGGCGATGTTCTCCCGGGCCGTGCGTCGGCCGCGCGCATGGCGCTTGGCGACCGCCTCGGGGCGAGCCGCGTCCAGGCGCCGGTCGCGGCGCTCGAGCAGCCTCGACAGGTCGGCCCGCTCGGCGTCGAGGTCGGGTCCCTCGTCGAGCGCGCCGGTCGACGACTGGTCGGAGGAAGGGAGCAGCCGCACCAGGAGGTCACCGGCCGCGGTCGTCGCACCGGCCCGGACCCGGACGGCGGTGACCGTCCCGGTGGCGGGGGCGGGCACCAGGTGCTCCATCTTCATCGCCTCGACGACGACGAGGGGCGTCCCGACGGCGACCTCCTGGCCGGGCTCGACGAGGACGGCGACGACGGTGCCGGCCATCTCCGCGAGGACCTCGCCGTCGCTCACGTCCGGGCGGTCGAGAGCACGGATCGGGCCGGTCTCGTCGAACCACCGGGTCGTGACGTCCCACGCGGCGACGTCCTCGTGGTCGAGGACCTCGCGCAGGAGCGGCAGGTTGGTCTCGACCCCGTCGACGGTGCACTCCGCGACCGCCTGTCGCGCCTTGCCGAGCGCCGCGGCCAGGCCGCTGTGGCTGTGGGTGACGACCTTCGCGACGAGCGAGTCGAAGGAGCCGTCGACGCGGGTCCCCTCGACGAGGTGCGTGTCCACCCGCACCCCGGGCCCGGTCGGCAGGGCGAGTCGGGAGACGACGCCGTGGGCGGGCAGCGCCTCGCCGTGGCTGCCGGTGCGCTCTGCGGCGACCCGCAGCTCGACGGCGGCGCCGGTGACCGCCGGTGGGGTCGCCAGGCCGAGGTCGGCGAGGCCCTCCCCCGCAGCCAGCCGCAGCTGGGCGAGCACGAGGTCGACGCCCGTGACCATCTCGGTCACCGGGTGCTCGACCTGCAGACGCGGGTTGACCTCGATGAACCACCAGCGGCTCGGGTCGTCGGCGTCGAGCAGGAACTCGACCGTGGCCAGCCCGCGGTAGCCGCGGCCGGAGACCAGCCGCACGGCGGCGGCGTGCAGGTCCGCCCGGACGTCGTCGGGCAGCGCCGGTGCGGGCGCGACCTCGACGACCTTCTGGAAGCGGCGTTGCAGGGTGCAGTCTCGCTCGCCGAGGTGGGTGGCTCCCCCTTCGCCGTCGGCCACGACCTGGACCTCGACGTGCCGGGCCCGCTCGACGTACAGCTCGACGAAGAGCTCGCCGGAGCCGAAGCTGCGCTCCGCCTCGGAGCGCGCGCGCTCCCAGGCCTCGCCGAGGGGCTCGCCGGCCGGCACCGCCCGCATGCCGCGGCCGCCGCCGCCCGCCGCCGCCTTGACCATGACGCCTGCGGGGCGCTGCGCCAGGGCGAAGGCCTCCGCCTGCGCCTCGGTGACGCCGACGGGGGTGGCGGGCAGGACCGGGACCCCGGCCTGCTCCGCCACCGCCCGGGCGCTGCCCTTGTCCCCGAAGAGCTCGAGCAGCTCGGCGTCCGGCCCGACGAAGACCACGCCGGCCTCGACGCACGCCCGTGCGAGCGCCGGACTCTCGCTGAGGAAGCCGTACCCCGGGTGCAGCATCGTGCACCCGTGCTCGATCGCCCCGGCGACGAGGGAGGACGCATCGAGGTAGGCGGCCGCACCCTCCCCCGGCAGCACGTGGACCGCCGTCGCGAGCCGGGCGGCCAGCGAGTCGGCCTCCGCCCGGGTCACGGCCGTCACGACGTCCAGACCGGCCTCCCTGGCGGCTCGGACGATCCGGACGGCGATCTCGCCACGGTTGGCGACGAAGACGGGCACGGCTGCTCCTCGGGGACGTGACGGGGTGGGGCGAAGGGGTGCGCGGGTCAGAAGATCTCGAAGAGCCCCGCCGCGCCCATGCCGCCACCGACGCACATCGTCACGACGCCGTAGCGCGCGCCTCGGCGCCGGCCCTCGATGAGGAGGTGACCGGCCATGCGCGCACCGCTCATGCCGTACGGGTGGCCGATCGAGATGGCCCCGCCGTTGACGTTGTACTTCGCCGGGTCGATGCCGAGCGTGTCGCGGCAGTAGAGCGCCTGGACGGCGAAGGCCTCGTTGAGCTCCCACAGGTCGATGTCGTCCACCGTGAGCCCGTGCTGGGCGAGCAGCTTCGGCACGGCGAAGACCGGGCCGATGCCCATCTCGTCCGGCTCGCAGCCCGCGACGGCCATGCCGCGGAAGGCGCCGAGCGGGGTCAGCCCGCGACGGGAGGCCTCGGCGGCCTCCATGACGACTGCCGCGGACGCGCCGTCGGACAGCTGCGAGGCATTGCCCGCGGTGATCGAGAAGCCCTCGGTGCCGTCCTTGGCGAGCACCGGGTTCAGCTTGGCCAGGTCCTCGATGGTCGTGCTGGGGCGGTTGCCCTCGTCCTTGGCGAGCGTGACCTCCTGCGAGGAGACCTCGCCGCTCGCCTTGTCCTTGCGGAGCATCGTCGAGGGCAGCGCGACGATCTCGTCGTCGAACGCGCCGGCCTCTTGGCCGGCTGCCGTGCGTCGCTGGGACTCGAGGGCGTACTCGTCCTGGGCATCCCGGCTGACGCCGTAGCGCTGCGCGACGATCTCGGCGGTCTCGAGCATGGACATGTAGGTCGCCGGCACGTGCTCGACGAGCCAGGGGTCCTGCGCGCGGTAGGTGTTCATGTGCTCGTTCTGCACCAGCGAGATCGAGTCGACCCCGCCACCGACGGCCACGTCCATGCCGTCGAGGACGACCTGCTTGGCGGCGGTGGCGATGGCCATGAGCCCGCTCGCGCACTGGCGGTCGACGGACATGCCGGCGACCGTGACGGGCAGGCCGGCGCGCAGCGCCGCCTGCCGGCCGATGTTCATCGCGGTCGAGCCCTGTTGGAGGGCGGCGCCGATGACGACGTCCTCGATCCGCTCGCCCTCGACGCCGGAGCGCTCGACGGCGTGGCGCACGGCGTGGCCGATGAGCTCCTGGGCCTGGGTGTCGTTGAAGGCGCCGCGGTAGGCGCGGCCGATCGGGGTGCGGGCGGTGGAGACGATGACTGCTTCGCGCATGGGGGTCACTCCTGTGGGTGAGGGGAGGTCGAAGGGGGTGGGTCGAAGGGGGTTCGGTCAGCTCGCCGGGAGGTCCACGAGCTCGGCCAGATCGCTGCGGTGCCGGTCCGGGGTGCCGAGGGCCAGCTGGTCGGACTTGGCCCGCTTGAGCCGGGTGTGCACCGACGCCTCCCACGTCATGCCGATGCCGCCGTGCAGCTGCAGGGCCTCCTCGGCCGCCCGCACCGCGGCGTCCGAGCAGTACGACTGGGCCACGGCCTGCGAGACCAGCTGGTCGGGGTCGCCGTCCGCGAGCGTGCCGGCGGCGTGGCGGGCGGCGGCCCGGGTGCCGACGAGTTCCAGGTAGAGGTCGGCGAGGCGGTGCTTGATCGCCTGGAAGGAGCCGATCGGTCGGGCGAACTGCACCCGCGTCTTCGCGTACTCCACCGTCGTGTCGAGGCACCACTGCGCCACGCCCAGCTGCTCGGAGGCGAGCAGCGCGGCGCCGGCGGCGAGCGCGGCGTCGACGGCCTCGTCGGCGGCGGTCCCGGAGGCGATCTCGTTCCCCTGACCGGTCACGCTCACGCGGGCGAGCGGGCGGGTCATGTCGAGCGACGTGATGGGCTCCAGCTCGACCTCGTCGCGATCGAGAGCACGAAGGGAGGTCACGCCCCCCTCGCCCCGGGTCGGCACGAGGAAGAGGTCGGCACCGAGCGCACCGGCGACCGGTGCGACCGGCCCCGCGCTCGGGTCGACGGCCGTCCACGCCCCACGGCGCGCGGTCCACGGCAGCACGAGCGCCGCGGTGCGCTCCCCCGAGGCGAGGGTCGGCAGACGGGTCTCGTCGCCGGCCTCGAGGAGGGCGGTCGTCGCGATGACGGCACTGGTGAGGAAGGGGACGGGCGCGACGGCCCCGCCGAGCTCCTCGAGGACCACGGCCGCCTCTCGGGCGCTGGCTCCCGCGCCGCCGAGCGACTCGGGGACGAGCAGGCCGGCGAGGCCGAGCTGCTCGGCCAGCGAGCGCCACAGGCCGGACACGTCGGTGTCGGGTTCGTCGGCGAGATGGGTGGGCAGCGTCTCGTCCAGCGCGCGGCGCAGGGTCGAGCGGACGCTGTCCCGCAGCGCCTCCTCGACGTCGGTGTAGAGCAGGTCGGTCATCGCGGCACATCCTTGAAGGCGATCCCCTTGTCGGGGCGGTGGTCCGGTGGCAGGCCGAGCACGCGCTCGGCGATGACATTGCGCATGATCTCGCTCGTGCCGCCCTCGATCGAGTTGCCCTTGGCGCGCAGATAGCGGAAGCCGGGGCCGTGACCGAGGAAGGAGCCGCCCTCGGGGCGGACCATCGTCCAGTCGTGGTACTCGAGCCCCTCCTCGGGGGCGACCTCGAGGGCGAACCCGCTCACCTGCTGCGCCTGGTGGGCGAAGGCGAGCTTCATCGCCGAGCTCTCGGGGCCGGGCTGACCGACCTCCAGGCCCTGCCGCAGGCGCTCCCCGGCGAGGCGGGTGACCTCGGTCTCGACCCACCACTGCATGAGCTCGGTGTGGTGGCCGGGGGTGCGCACCGACGGGTCGGTGCGCCACCGCTGGGTGACGACGCCGATCTGGCCGGCCTCGCGCTCGTTGCCGGCGGAGATCGCCACGCGCTCGTTGTTCAGCGTCGTCGTCGCGACCTTCCAGCCGGCACCCACGGCGCCGACCCGGTGGGTGTCGGGCACCCGCACCCCGGTGAGGAAGACCTCGTTGAACTCCGCCTCGCCGGTGAGCTGGCGCAGCGGCCGCACCTCGATCCCGGGGTCGGACATGTCCACGACGAAGTAGGTCATCCCCGCGTGCTTGGGGACCGTCGGGTCGGTGCGGGCCACGAGGATCGCGAACTGGGCGTTGTGCGCCCCGGAGGTCCACACCTTCTGCCCGTCGACGACCCACTCGTCACCGTCGGGGACGGCACGGGTCGCGACACCCGCGAGGTCGGAGCCGGCACCGGGCTCGCTGAAGAGCTGGCACCAGATCTCGGTGCACGTGAAGAGCGGGCGCAGGAATCGCTGCTGCAGCTCCTCCGTGCCGAAGGCCAGCAGCGTCGGAGCGGCCATGCCCAGGCCGATGCTGTTCTTCGCGAAGTCCGGACGGGGCGCGCCGGCCTCCTCGAGGAGGGCGTCGACCTCGAGCTGGCGTCCACGCGAGAGGCCGAGGCCTCCCTTCCCCTGCGGGAAGTGGACCCAGGCGAGGCCGGCGTCGAACTGGGCGCCGAGGAACTGCGCGGGGTCGCTCGTCTGCGGGTCGTGGCTCGCGAGGAGCTCCTCGACCCGCTGCTGCAGATCAGGCATGTGCGGTCCTCCTGCGGATCTCGTGTCGGGCGAGGGCGTTCTTGTGCACCTCGTCGGGGCCGTCGGCGAAACGCAGGGTGCGCACCTGGGCGTACCACTCGGCGACGGGGAAGTCCTGGCTCAGGCCGCCGGCGCCGTGCACCTGGACGGCCTTGTCGAGGATCCACTCGACGGTGGCGGGCGCGGCGATCTTGATCGCCTGGATCTCGGTGTGGGCGCCCTTGTTGCCCGCCGTGTCCATGAGCCACGCGGCCTTGAGGGTGAGCAGCCGCAGCTGCTCGATGCGCACCCGGGACTCGGCGATCCAGTCGCGGATGACGCCCTGCTCGGACAGCGCCTTGCCGAAGGCGACCCGGCTCGCGGCGCGGTCGATCATCAGCTCCAGCGACCGCTCGGCGATGCCGATGAGCCGCATGCAGTGGTGGATCCGGCCCGGGCCGAGGCGGGCCTGGGCGATCGCGAACCCGGAGCCCTCCTCGCCGATGAGGTTGGCGGCCGGCACGCGCACGTCGGTGAAGTCGATCTCGGCGTGGCCGCCGTGGTCGCGGTCGTCGTAGCCGAAGACCTTCATGCCGCGGCGCACGTCGACGCCGGGGGTGTCGCGCGGCACGAGGATCATCGACTGCTGCCGGTGACGGTCGGCCGACGGGTCGGTCTTGCCCATGAGGATGAAGATCTTGGCGTCGGGGTTCATCGCGCCGGAGATGTACCACTTGCGGCCGTTGATGACGTACTCGTCCCCGTCGCGCACGATCGAGGTCTCGATGTTGGTCGCGTCGGAGCTGGCCACGCGCGGCTCGGTCATCGCGAAGGCCGAGCGGATCTCGCCGGCGAGGAGGGGGGTGAGCCACTGCTCCTGCTGCTCGGGGGTGCCGAACATGTGCAGCACCTCCATGTTGCCGGTGTCCGGTGCCGCGCAGTTGGTCGCGACCGGGGCGATGTGCAGGCTCCGGCCGAGGAGCTCGCACAGGGGCGCGTACTGGAGGTTGGTCAGGCCGGCGCCGGACTCACCGGGCAGGAAGAGGTTCCACAGCCCCAGGCTGCGGGCGGCCTCCTTGGCCTGCTCGACGACCGGCGGCGGCGACCAGCGGTCCGGCGCCGCGTCGAGCTGCTCCTGGTAGGTCGCCTCGATGGGGTAGACGTGCTCGTCCATGAAGGCGGTGAGCCGCTCCTGCAGCTCGGTGGTCCTGGCGTCCGTCGTGAAGTCCACGGTCCGCTCCCTTCGCTCAGCGTGTGGTGGCGGTGACCCTGGCGGGTCGCTCACCGGTGGTCGCGATGGTCGGGCGGTCGATGGCCCGCTTGAGGATCTTGCCGGTCGCACCCTTGGGCAGCTCCTCGACGACCTCGTAGATGCGCGGCACCTTGTAGGCCGCGAGGCGCTCCTCGAGCCAGGTGCGCAGCCGCGTCGGGTCGATGCTCGCCCCCGGCTGCGGGGTGATGACGGCGGCGATCTCCTCGCCGAGCCGCTCGTCCGGGACGCCGATGACGGCGGCCTCGAGGATGTCGGGGTGGCCGTAGAGGACCTCCTCGATCTCCCGCGGGTAGACGTTGTACCCACCGCGGATCACGAGGTCCTTCTTGCGGTCGACGATCCACAGGTCGCCGTCCTCGTCCATGCGACCGATGTCGCCGGTGAGGAACCAGCCGTTCGCGAAGGCCGCCTCGGTGGCCTCCGGACGGTTCCAGTAGCCGCTCATGACGTACGGCCCCCGGATGCCGACCTCACCCGTCGCGCCGGGGGGCAGCTCGCGGTGGTCGTCGTCGAGGATCGCGAGCGCGCCGCCGGGCAGCGCGCGGCCCACGCTCATCTCCTTGCGCGGGCAGTCGTCGCGGTTGAAGGTCGCCGCACCCGCGGTCTCGCTCAGGCCGTAGCCGTCGAGGACGACGGCGCCGAAGCGGTCGTGGAAGGCCTTGCCCACCTCGAGCGGCAGCGCGGCACCTCCCGAGCACGCGAGGCGGAGGGAGGCGAGGTCCTCACGGGTCACGTCCGTCTCGGCATGGAGCATGGCGTTCCACATCGTCGGGACACCCGCGACGGAGGTGAGCTGCTGGTCGGCGGCCATCCGCAGGAGCTTGGCCGGGTCGAAGGGCCGCAGCAGCGACATGCAGCCGCCGGCGGTGTAGACGGTGAACATCGACGACGACTGGCCGAACACGTGGAAGAGCGGCAGGGCGGTGCCCATGCTCTCGCCGGAGCCGAGGGCGAGCGCCTCGGCGAGGGACTCGCCGCAGGACAGCAGGTTGCCGTGCGAGAGGATCGCGCCCTTGGGCGCACCGGTCGTGCCCGAGGTGTACAGCAGGACCGCCGGCTCGTCCGAGCCGACGTCGACCGGGTCGGGCATGCCGCGGGGCGCCGGGACGCAGTCCGGCGCGAGCAGCCACAGGGGCAGCTCCGCCGCAGCAGCCGTGGCGGTGACCGCCTCGGGCACCTCGTGCCAGCCGAGCGCGAGGGTGCACCCGGCGTCCTCGACGAAGTGGGTCAGCTCGCGCTGGGTGCACAAGGGGTTGACCGTCACCGCGGTCGCGCCGAGGGCGAGGACCGCGTGGTAGGTGATGACGAACTCCGCGCTCGTCGGGACGACGAGGAGGACCCGGTCCTGCGGGCGCACGCCACGCTCGGCGAGCGCCTCCATCGCGCCGCGCACGGCGGTGCGCAGCTCGGCGAAGCTCCACGAGCGCCCGTCATCGCGCAGCGCGGGCGCGTCCGGCGTCTCCTGCGCCCACCGCCAGATGAGGCTGGCTCCGTTGGTCATGACGCGTCTCCCCTCAGGTGGCGCTGGTAGCGCTGCATGCCGTGGATCCACCGGTCGTGGTCGGCGGCCTTGCGCTGTGCGAACTCGCGGACGTCCTCGTGCGGCGTGATGAGGAAGCGACCCTCGGCGACCGCGGCGAGGACCTGGTCGGCGACGTCTCGCGGGGCGAGCACCTCGCCCGCACCGGTCACCGCGGCGGCGGCGACCCGGCCCCCGTCGCCCCCGCCGGAGGTCATGCCCGCGCGGAGCATGTCGGTGTCGACGCCCATCGGGCACAGGCAACTGACCCCGATCCCGTCGTCGCCGTAGGTCACGGCGAGCCACTCGGCGAACCCGACGGCGCCGTGCTTGGTCACGGAGTACGTGGCCGAGCCGATCTGGGTGAGCAGTCCTGCGGCCGACGCCGTGGAGACGAAGTAGCCGCCGCCCCGCTCGACCCAGCCCGGCACGAGCTGCCGGGCGGCACGCACGTGCGCGAGCAGGTTGACGTCGAGCGCGAGCTGCCACTGGTCGTCGGTGGCCCCGAGACCGCTGCCGTCACCGACGCCGGCGTTGGCGAAGTAGAGATCGACCTCGCCGAAGTGCTCCCGGGCGGCGGCGATCGTGCGGGTGATGTCCGCCTCGCTCGAGGCGTCACCCGGCACGGCCAGCACCGCGTCTGGACCGACCGAGGCGGTGAGCCGCTCGGCGGTGGCGGTGAGGCGCTGCGCGTCGAGATCCGCGATGACGACTCGGGCGCCGCGGGCGATCAGCGCCTCCGCGAGGGCCGCCCCGATGCCACCGGCCGCGCCGGTGACGACGGCGACCTTGCCCTGGATCCGCATCCCGGGCATCAGTCGCAGGGGGAGCCGGCGACGTAGAGGACCTGACCGGTGGTGAAGCCGGCCCCCTCGCTGGCGAAGAAGGAGACGGCGTGGGCGATGTCCTCGGGCTGGCCGGTCCGGCCGACGGGGACCTGCTGGGCCGCGTGGGTCACGAAGTCCTCGAACGGGACACCGACCCGCTCCGCAGTCGCCTGGGTCATCTCGGTCTCGATGAAGCCGGGCGCGATGGCGTTGGCGGTCACGCCGAACTTGCCCAGCTCGATGGCCAGGGTCTTGGTGAACCCCTGCATGCCGGCCTTGGCCGCGGAGTAGTTGGTCTGGCCGCGATTGCCCTGGGCGGAGGTCGAGGAGAGGTTGACGATGCGCCCGTACCGCTCCTGCGTCATGTACGCCTGGCAGGCCTTGGTCATGAGGAAGGCGCCGCGCAGGTGGACCGCCATGACGGAGTCCCAGTCCTCGACGGACATCTTGAAGAGCAGGTTGTCGCGGATGATGCCGGCGTTGTTGACCAGCACGGTCGGCGCACCGAGCTCGTCGGCGACCCGCCGCACAGCGGCCTCGACCTGCTCGGGGTCCGAGACGTCGGCGCCGACGGCGAGCGCCCGCCCCCCGGCCGCGGTGATCTCCTCGACGACGGGCACGCAGGCCGACTCGTCGAGGTCGAGGACGGCGACGGCCATCCCGTCCGCGGCGAGGCGGCGGGCGACGCCCGCCCCGATCCCTCGGGCCGCACCGGTGACGACGGCGACGCGCTGCTGGTCAGTGGTCATCTGAGAACTCCTGTGGTCTCGACTGCCGGAACGTCTCGAACATACTTGAACCCGGCTTCAAGTTCAACTAAGTTCGGGGCATCCCGTTCGTGATCGAAGGAGCTCACCATGACGCAGACAGCCCAGCACCGCCCGACCTCGGTCCAGGACCTCAAGGACCTCGTGGGGGTCGAGCTCGGCCCCACCGAGTGGCACGTCGTCGACCAGGCCAAGATCGACGGCTTCGCCGACCTCACCGGCGACCACCAGTGGATCCACGTCGACCCTGCCAGGGCCGCGGACTCCCCCTTCGGCTCGACGATCGCGCACGGCCTCTACAGCCTCTCGCGCACGCCGGCCTTCCTCGAGGAGCTCATGGCCTTCGACGGGTTCGCCCACAGCCTGAACTACGGCTACGACAAGGTGCGCTTCATCCACCCGCTGCCGGTCGGCTCGCGCATCCGCCTGCGCGCGATGCTGACCTCGGTCGAGGAGACCGCTCCCGGCGCCGTCAAGGTCGTCACGACCCTCACGGTCGAGGCCGACGGCATCGACAAGCCGATCCTCGTCGCGGAGTCGATCGGCCGCTTCAGCTCCTGACCCAGCAGGACGAGAGAGCCGCATCCGCCCCGGGCGGCTGCGGCTCTCCTCATGGGCGAGGTCGGGATCAGCGACGCACGCCGATCGTGCCCGACAGGGGCAGCTGCCAGGGCAGGGCCCGGTGGGCGGCGATCTCCGCATCGATGCGCTGGGCCAGGTCCGCCGGGAAGGGGGTGGCCCTGCGGGCGACGAGGTCGACGTGCCCCTCGAGCACCTCGAGCGTGTTGGCGATCCGACCGGTGCTGTGGTTGACGACGACCGAGATCCCGTGGAAGACCTTGTCGCCCCGGTCGAGCCAGCGCACGTGGGCGGAGATCTCCTCGCCGATGTGCACCTCGTGCAGGAAGCGCAGGTGCTGCTCCATGCTGAAGACGCCGAGGCGACGACCGGAGCGGTAGTCGTCGTCGACGCCGATGCGCAGCAGCGACTCCTCGGCGGCGCGGATGTGGAAGCCGTAGAAGTGGGCCACATTGACGTGGCCGTTGCCGTCCTCCCACTCCGGCCCGGCGACGACGCGGCAGGCCTCGGGGATCCGCGCGATCTCGGCGACGGTGGGCAGCTGGTCGACGGTCACGGCACCAGGACCACCTTGCCGGTGACGGTGCGCCCCTCGAGGGAGGAGAGCGCGGTCGCGGCCTCCTCCAGCGGGTGGACCGCGCCGACGACGGGGCGCAGCGCACCGCTGCGCAGGTGCGGGAGCATGGCGTCCCACTCCCGGCCCACGTGGCCGGGGCGCGACATCGCGTAGGCGCCCCATCCGACGCCGACGACCGAGACGTTGTTGAGGAGCAGGCGGTTGACCTTGACCTCGGGGATCCCACCGGCCGTGAAGCCGATGACGAGGAGCCGGCCGTGCTCGCGCAGGGTGCGCAGGGAGTCGGTGAAGCGGTCCCCGCCGACGGGGTCGACGACGATGTCGACGCTCGCCTTGCCGACCGCCGCGAGGAACCCGTCGGCCGGGACGACCTCGTCCGCACCGGCGGCCCGGGCGATCTCCCCCTTCGCCTCGGTGGAGACGACCCCGATGACCCGCCCGGCACCGAAGGCCTTGGCCATCTGGATGGCCGCGGTGCCGATGCCTCCGGCGGCGCCGTGGACGAGGACGGTCTCGCCCTCGGTCAGGCCACCGCGCTCGAGGAGCGCGAAGTAGACCGTCGCGTAGTTGAAGGTGAAGGACGCGGCCTCCTCGAAGGTGACCTCGTCGGGCAGGGCGAAGGTCAGGTCCGGGCGGGCCACGGCCTGCTCGGCGAAGCCACCCAGCAGGGTGAGCGCGGCGACGCGGTCACCGGCGGACAACCCGCTGCCCTCAGGGGCGGCGACGACGACGCCGGCGACCTCGGCGCCCGGGACGAAGGGGAGGTCCGGCTTGACCTGGTACAGGCCCCGGGTCTGGAGCAGCTCGGGGAAGGCGACCCCGGCCGCCTTGACGTCGATCGTCACGAGCCGCGGGTCACCGGGCTCCGGAAGGTCGACGAGCTCGACCGCCTCGGGGCCGTCGAGCGAGGAGATGTGGACTGCGCGCATGTGGGAGACCTTTCAGACCTGGAGGAGGAGCTTGCCGGTGTTGACCCCGTCGAAGAGGCCGAGCAGGGCGTCGGGGAAGGCGGCGACGCCGCCCTCGAGGACGGTCTCGGTCGCGACGAGACGGCCGTCGCGGATGAGCTCGCCGATGCCTGCGATGGCCTCGCCGTAGCGGTCGGCGTAGTCCATGACGACGAAGCCCTGCATGCTCGCGCGGAAGACCAGCAGCGCCATGTAGCGCCGCGGCCCCTCCGCGAGGGTCTCGTCGTTGTAGGTCGAGATGGCCCCGCAGACGACGACGCGGGCACCGTGCGCCAGGTTGGCCAAGGCGGCGTCGAGCAGCTCCCCGCCGACGTTGTCGAAGTAGACGTCCACGCCGTCGGGTGCGGCCCGGCGCACCTGGCGCAGCAGGTCCCCCTCGCGGCGGTCGATGACCTCGTCGAGCCCGAGCTCGCGCAGCCAGGCGACCTTGTCCGGGCCCCCGGCGACGCCGATGACCCGGCACCCCTTGGCCTTGGCGAGCTGGGCGACGGTGCTGCCGACGGCACCGGCCGCAGCCGACACGAGGACAGTGTCGCCGGGCTGCGCCCGTCCGATGTCCTCCAGGCCGAACCATGCGGTCATGCCCGGCATGCCGAGCGCGCCCAGCCAGGTGCTCATCGGGGCGAGGTCCAGGTCGAGGCGGGCGACCCCCTTCCCGCTGGAGATCGCGTACTCGCGCACCCCGAAGGTGCCGCTCACGACGTCACCGACGGCGAAGTCCTCGTGCTGCGAGGCGACGACCGTGCCGGCACCGAAGGCCCGCATGACGGCGCCGATCTGCACCGGAGGCAGGTACGAGCGCACGTCGTTGAGCCAGCCGCGCATCGCGGGGTCGAGCGAGATCTGCTGCAGCTCGACGAGGAACTCCCCCGGACCGGGGTCGGGGACGTCGGTCGTGGCCAGCTCCCAGGTGCTCGCGTCGGGGCGGCCGTGCGGGCGGGCGGCGAGGCGGATCTCCTGCGAGGTCCGGGACATGGGTGGCTCCTGGGTCGGGTCGACGGTGACACGGCCACCCTGCCACAACATGAATCTGCGTTCAACTACTCTTGAACCGCGATTCAAGTGCGACTACGGTCGAGCCACCACCCCCGAGCGAAGGACCACCATGGACATCCCCTCCCTCTTCTCCCTCGAGGGCCGCGTCGCCCTCGTGACCGGCGGCTCCCGCGGCATCGGCCGGATGATCACCGAGGGCCTGCTCAGCCAGGGCGCGACGGTCTACATCACCGCCCGCAAGGCGGAGGCCTGCCTGGCCACGGCCGCAGAGCTGTCGCAGGAGCACGGCGAGGGTCGCTGCACGGCGCTGCCCGGTGACGTGTCGACGACCGCCGGCATCGCCGACCTGCTCGCCGCCCTGGCCGAGCACGAGGACCACCTCGACGTGCTCGTCAACAACGCCGGCGCGGCGTGGGCCGAGCCCTTCGACAGCTTCCCCGAGAGCGGCTGGGACAAGGTCATGGACCTCAACGTCAAGGCGCCCTTCTTCCTCACCCAGGCGGCCAAGGGCCTGCTGCTCGCCGGCCGTGAGCGCAGCGGCCACCTGGCCAAGGTCATCAACATCGCCTCCATCGACGGGCTCTCCCTCAACCCGCTCGAGACGTACTCGTACCACGCGAGCAAGGCGGGGGTCGTCCACCTCACGAAGCGGATGGCCGTCACGCTCGCGCCCGAGGGCATCGTCGTCAGCGCGATCGCGCCGGGCGCCTTCGCCTCGAGCATGAACAAGGAGGCGCGCGACCACGGGGACGAGATCTCCGGCCAGATCCCCTCCGGTCGCATCGGGCGTCCCGAGGACATGGCCGCCGCCGCGATCTACCTGGCCTCGGACGCCGGCGACTACGTCGTCGGCAGCACGCTGACCGTCGACGGCGGGGTCAACATCGCCCGCTGAGCCGCGCCACGTGACGAAGGGAGGGGCCGCTGGCCCCTCCCTTCGTGCGCCGGCGAGGAGACCTCAGTCCGCGCGCAGCTCGGGCGTCGTGAGCCCGAGCGCGTTGGTCCACAGACGCGTGGCACCCTCGACGAGCTCCTCGACGGGGACGAGGAGGAAGTCGTTGACGAAGGCGTCCTGGGCCAGGCGCGAGACCATGCCCGAGAGCGCCATGGCCGCGGTCATCGCGTCGATCCCGCGGTCCGCGAGCCCGCGGGACTGCAGGTCGGCGATGGCCTTGCCGTTGCGGACGACGAAGGCCTGGGCCCTGGCCTGGCGCAGCCGCCGGAACCGCGGGTCGACCGCGGCGACCTGGAGGAGCAGCTGGTTGAGCCGCGCGTTGCGCCGGTAGGCCTCGAAGTAGGCGCGGTTGCTCGCGGCGATGATCGCGACCGGGTCGTCGGTCGCCTCCATCCGGTGGGTCCCGGGGTGCAGCATCTCGCTCTGCGCCTGGTGCAGGACCGCCGCGAAGACCTCGTCCTTGCTGTCGAACCACGTATAGAAGCTGCCGATCGAGCACTTCGCCTCGGCGGCGATGTCGACCAGGCGGGAGTCGACGAAGCCGTCGCGCTCGAAGACGGTGCGGGCGGCGGCGATGAGCGCGTCCCGGGTGCGCTGGCCGCGCGCGGTCTGCGGCTGGGTGCCGAGCTTGGCGGCGTCGACGAGGTCGGGCACCTCGCTCGTGGTCTCGCTGTCGCTGGGCATGGCCGCCATGCTAAACCGCTTCGTCCAGCACCACGTGCGCAGCGGACACGAGCTGGTCGACGGCCTCTGCGGGGATCTCGCCCATGGCGGTGAGGTTGCGCGGGTCGTCCAGCTGCCGGCGCCGGACGCCCTCGAGGATGATCGCGACCTTCCACAGCCCGAGCCCGTGCCAGAAGGGCACGGCCGAGACATCCCGCCCGGAGACCTGCGCGTAGTGCGCCACGAGCTCCTCCCGGGTGGCGAAGCCGGGCACCGTCGAGGCGTCGAAGCGCATCGTCGGGGGGTCTCCCGCCTGGGGCCAGTAGGCCAGCACGGTCCCGAGGTCGGCGAGCGGGTCGCCGAGGGTGGCGAGCTCCCAGTCGAGGATCGCCCGGACGTGCGCGTCGCGGGGGTCGACGATGACATTGCGCAGGTGGCTGTCGCCGTGGACGAGCACGACCTCCGCCGGGGCGGGCTCGCGCTCGTGGAGCCGGCTGGTGAGCCGGTCCAGCTCGGGCAGGTCCCGGGTCCGGGACAGCTCCCACTGCCCCGCCCACCGCTTGAGCTGCCGGGCCGCGTAGGGCTTGTGGCTCGCGAGGTCGGCGAGCCCCACCCGGTCCAGGTCGACCGCGTGGATGCGGGCCAGGGTCTCGACGAGAGAGAGGCCGACCGCGTGCCGGGCCGCCGGTGACAGGCCCTCCGCGTCGCTGCGTTCGTCGAGGACGAGCCCGTCGACGAAGGAGACGACGAGGACCGGCCGGTCGGCGACCGCCGGGTCCTCGCACAGCCCGTGCACGACGGGAAGGGGGACGTCGGTCCCCTGGAGCGCGGAGAGGATCCGGTGCTCCCGGGCGACGTCGTGGGCCGAGGCCAGCAGCTCGCCCATCGGGGGGCGCCGCAGGACCAGGCGCTCCCCCTTCGCGTCCGTGACGAGGTAGGTGAGGTTGGACTGCCCCAGGCCCACGCGCTCGTGGACCAGCGGCGGCTCGACGTCCACCCGCTCGGCGATCCACGCCGCCATCGCGGCCGTGTCGATCCCCTCGATCACTGGGACTTGCCCCACTGCGGGCTGCGGCGGCGGTACTCGCGGCGCGCGATGGTCATCTTGTGCACCTCGTCGGGGCCGTCGGCCAGACGCAGGGTGCGCATGTGCGCGTACCACATGGCCAGCGGGAAGTCGTCGCTCACGCCGCCGCCTCCGTGCACCTGGATGGCCCGGTCGATGACCTTGAGCGCGACCGCCGGGGCGGCGACCTTGATGGCCGCGATCTCCGTGCGGGCGACCTTGTTGCCGACGGTGTCCATGAGGTGCGCGGCCTTGAGGGTGAGCAGGCGCGCCATCTCGATCTCGATGCGGGACTCGGCGACCCAGTCCATGATGTTGGAGCGGTTGGCGACGGGCTCCCCGAAGGTCACCCGGGACTGTGCGCGGTCGATCATCAGGTCGAGGGCACGCTCCGCGACGCCGATGGCGCGCATGCAGTGGTGGATCCGGCCGGGACCCAGTCGGGCCTGGCTGATCATGAAGCCGTCGCCCTCGCCGGCGAGCAGCGCCTCGCGCGGGACCCGCACGTCGGTGAAGGTCACCTCGGCGTGGCCCTCGCGGTCCATGTACCCGAAGACCGGCAGCCCGCGCTCGATGGTCACACCGGGGGCGTCGATCGGGACGACCATCATCGACTGCTGGCGGTGCGTCGGGGCGTCCGGGTCGGTCTTGCCCATGACGATCATGACCTTGCAGTTCTTGTGCAGCGCGTTGGAGGTCCACCACTTGCGGCCGTTGATGACGTACTCGTCACCGTCGCGCTCCATGCGCGTCTCGACGTTGGTCGCGTCCGAGCTGGCGACCGCCGGCTCGGTCATGGCGAACGCGGAGGCCATCTCGCCCGCGAGCAGCGGCTTGAGGTACTTCTCCTTGTGCTCGTCGGTGCCGAAGAGCGTGAGCACCTCCATGTTGCCGGTGTCCGGGGCGTTGCAGTTGATCGCCTCGGGGGCGATCTCGATGCTGCGCCCGGTGATCTCGGCGAGGTGCGCGTACTCGAGGTTGGTCAGGCCGGGGCCCCACTCCGGGTGGGGGTGGAAGAGGTTCCACAGGCCCTGGCTGCGTGCCTCCGCCTTGAGGTCCTCGAGGACCTGCGGGTGGTGGTTGGCGTCGCCGGAGGCGCGCATCTGCTCGCGGTAGACGCTCTCCGCCGGGTAGACGTGCTCGTCCATGAAGGTGAGGAGTCGTTCGCGGTAGTCCTGTCCGCGTTCACTGAGTTCGAACATCGTGGCCGTCCTTCGGGGTGGTGGGGGTCGGGGTTCGGGGGCCGATCAGCGGGTGCCGGTCGGGGCCGGGAGGCGGAGTGCCTCGCGGATGCGGGGCAGGGACTCGTCGGCGCTGCGGTGGAGGATGCCGCGGATGCCGAGGCGGGCGGCCCCGACGAGGTTGTGCTCGAGGTCGTCGACGAGCACGCAGTCCGTGGGCTCGACGCCCAGGCGCTCGCAGGCGATCCGGTAGATCTGGCGCGAGGGCTTGCGCGCCCCGACCTGGCCGGAGACCACCGAGACGTCGAAGAGCTCGTCGAGGTCGACGCGGGCGTAGCAGTCGCGCCCCAGGGAGTTGGAGACGAGCGCGACCGGGACACCCGCGGCGCGCGCCTGCCGGACGACGTCGATCATCGGCTCGTCGAGGTGGAGGTGCGCGGCGAGGCGGGCGAGCAGACCGCGGGGCTCGATGCGGCCACCCGCCTCGAGCATCGCGGCGGCGAAGGCGTCCTCGAAGCCCTCGTCGTCGAGCCGTCCGACCTCGTGCTCGGCGAGGGCGGTGCGCGCCCCCTCGTGGGTGGCCAGCAGGCGCAGCGCGGCGTCGGGGGCCAGGCCGGCATCGGCGGCGAGCGCGCCGAAGGCCGGGCCGATCGGGGCGGTGAGCACCCCACCGAAGTCGATGAGCAGCGCCGTGGCGCGCGCCTCGGCGGCGGTCGGGCCGGGTGACGTCGTCGTCATGTCAGCACTCCTCATGGCTCCTGCGGTGTCGTGACAGGTATAGTTGAACTTAGATTCAGATTCAAGTCAATGTCGACACCCGTCCGAGGAGCCTCCATCTCCACCGCTGCCCTGCCACCGCAGCCCCACCGCGCGGCCCTCGCGAGCGCCATCGCGGTGCTCTTCGGGGTGACCGGCCTCGGCAGCGCCGCGGTCGCCGTGGCGCTCCCGGCACTCTCCGTGGACCTGGGGCTGACGACCGGCCGCGCCGCGCTCGTCGTCAGCTGCTACTCGCTCGCCCTCGCGGTCGGCAGCGCCGTCTTCGGCCGGCTCGGTGACATGTTCGGCATCCGCCTGCCCCTGCTCGTCGGGATGTCCGTCATGGTCACGGCCGCCTGCGCGGGCGCCCTCGTCGACTCCCTTCCCGCCCTCATCGCCACGCGTACCCTCCAGGGGCTGGGCGCCGCCGCGGTCCCCGCCCTGACCCTCGCCGCGGTGCAGGCCCTCTTCGCGGGGGACGGCCGGGCGCGCGCGATGGCCACCTACTCGGGCATCGGGGCGACGATCAACGCCCTCGGCCCGGTCGCCGGTGCCCTGCTCGTCGACCCCTTCGGCTGGCGTCCGGTCGTCGCCATCCCCGTGCTGACCCTGGCGGTCGTGCCCCTCGTGTGGCGGGACCTGCCGACCCGGCGGCACCCCGGCGCGACGCTCGACCCGGTCGGCGCCCTGCTCGTGGCCGCGGCCGCCATCGGCGCCGTCCTGTCCCTGCAGGCGGCCACCCTCGGCGGCGGCACCGCGCTCGTGGGCCTGGTCGTCCTGCTCGCCGCCGCCCCCGCAGCCGTGCTGCGCTCACGAGCCCGGCCGCACGGCGTCGTCCCGGCCGCCCTCGTGCGCGACCGCGCCGCCCGCCTCAGCCTGCTCACCGCCGCGAGCCTGCCCTCCGCGTGGTTCGGGCTGCTCGTCGCGGTCCCCACCGTCCTCACCGCCCACGGGTGGTCGGGGACCCGGGTCGGCCTGCTGCTCGTGCCGTGCGCCGCCCTCGGGGTGGTCGCCCCGCGCATCACCGGTCCGGCCCTCATCCGTCTCGGCGCCTCCCGCGGGCAGCTGCTCGCCACGACGGGGACGGCGCTCGCGGTGGTCCTCGCCGCGGTGGGGGCAGCCGGGGTCCGCCCCGCGGTGCTCGTCGCCGCGACCCTGCTGCTGATGATCTCCTTCGGCCTCGGCCAGCCCGCCATGACGGCCCTCGTCGCCGACTCGGTGCCGGTGCGCACCCGGGGTGGCGCCCTCGGGCTGCTCACCCTGGTCTTCCTCCTCGGCGGCAGCCTCGGGGCCGCCACGGTCGGCGGTCTCGGCGACGCCATCGGCTTCCCGCGCGCCCTGCTCGTGCTCGCCACCCTGCCCACGGTGGCCGCCCTCGCCTTCGCCCGCCCCCTCCCTTCGTCCCCCACCCCGGACCCACCCCGACCCCGACCCCAGGAGATCCCATGACCGACACCGACCACGTCCTGCACGACCTGACCGACGGCATCGCGACGATCACGCTCAACCGACCGGAGCGACGCAACGCGCTCTCGCGCCCGATGATCGAGCGGCTCGAGGAGCTGCTCGACGAGACCGAGGCGGACCCGGCGGTCCGCGTGCTCGTCATCACCGGAGCAGGTCGCGCCTTCTGCGCCGGGGGTGACGTCCAGCAGTTCGACGCGGACGGGGGGGGAAGGGGGTGGCGCCACCGAGGTCGACCCGGCTGCCGTCGCGGAGCAGCTGCGTCACCAGGAGATGACCGTCGGTCGCCTCCACGCCTTCACCAAGCCGACGATCGCCGCGCTCCCCGGGGCCGCCGCGGGCGCCGGGCTCGGGCTCGCGCTCGCGACCGACCTGCGCATCGGGACGCCGCGCACCCTCGTCGCGACCGCCTTTGCGACGATCGCCCTGTCCGGGGACTTCGGCGTGGCGTGGTTGCTCGAGCGGATCGTCGGCCCCGCGCGGGCGCGCGAGCTCATGCTGCTCAGCCCGCGGCTCGACGGGCAGGCCTGCCTCGACCTGGGTCTGCTCACGCAGCTCGTCACCGAGGACGAGCTCGAGGAGCGCACGCGCGAGCTCGCCACCCGGCTCGCGGACGGCCCGGCCCTCACCCTGGCGCACATCAAGCGCAACCTCCTCGAGGCTGCGCACCAGACGCTGTCGGAGTCGATGGCCGCCGAGGTGCCCCGCCACAAGGAGTGCGGCCTCGCCGCCGACCACGTCGAGGCGGCACGCGCCTTCGTCGAGAAGCGGCCCCCGGTGTTCTCGCGCTGACCGCTGTCGGTGGCCGGCCCTAGGTTGGGTCCATGGCACAGGTCATCCTCTTCCCGTCCGTCCTCGGTGTGCGTCAGGGCGTCACCGATCTCGCCGATGCGCTGACCGGCGCCGGCCACACCGTCCAGGTCGTCGACCTGCTCGACGGGCAGGTCTTCGACGACTACGAGCCCGCGGCCGCCCGCTCCCGCGAGATGGGCTTCCCGGCGCAGATGGCCGCGGCGTTGCAGGCCTCCCGGCAGACCGAGGGACCCTTCGTCGCCGTCGGCTTCTCCAACGGAGCCGGCCTGGCCCAGTGGGTCGCCGCGCAGCGTCCCGACGACGCGCGCGGCGTCGTCATGGTCGGCGGGGGCATCCCGATGCGTGACCTCGAGGCGACGTGGCCACCCGGCGTCCCGGGCCAGGTGCACGTGAGCGCCGGCGACCCCTTCCACGAGGAGGACCGCCAGTTCGACCCGATGGTCGACGAGCACCTCCAGGACGACGTCGAGCACGCCGGCGGCGCGTTCACCTACGTCGAGTACCAGGGCGACGGCCACCTCTTCAACGACCCGACGCTGCCGGACGAGTACCAGCCCGACGAGGCGCGCATCCTCACCCGGCGCATCCTCGAGTTCGTCGACGCCGTGGGTTGACCAAGCGCTCGAGGTGGCCGGTCAGCCGAGCAGCTCGCGCCCCCTGGTCTCGGGCAGCAGGAAGGCTGCTGCCGCGGCCACCACGAAGGCCGCGGCGAAGAGCGAGAAGACGATGACGTCGCCGTCCGCCCCACCGCGCTCGAGCAGGACGGGGACGGTGAGCGGGGCGGCGATCGAGGCGAGCCGACCGAAGCCGGCAGCCGCGCCGGCCCCGGAGCCACGCACCGCCGTGGGGTAGATCTCCGGGGTGATCGCGTAGAGCGCACCCCAGGCGCCGAGGTTGCAGAAGGACAGCGCGCTGCCCGCGACGATGATCGAGGTGGCTGAGTCCGACTGCCCGAAGAACCACGCCGCGAGCGCCGAGCCGATCAGGAAGAGCGCGAGCGTCGAGCGCCGTCCCCACACCTCGACGAGGACCGCTGCGAGGGCATAGCCCGGCAGCTGGGCGAGCGTGATGACCAGGGTGTACCCGAAGGAGGTCGTCACGTCGTGACCGCGGGCCACGAGCAGGGAGGGGATCCACAGGAAGGCCCCGTAGTAGGCGAAGTTCACCCCGAACCACACGAGCCAGATGCCTGCCGTGCGCCGACGCAGCGCGGTCGACCACAGGCCCGCACCCCCGGCCCCCCGGGTCCCGACGTCGGGGCCGGCCGGGGCGGTCGCCCCCTTCGCGCTCGTCGTGGCGTCCGGAAGCACACCCGCGGACCGCTCGAACCCACGGACCACCTCCTCCGCCTCCTCGTGCCGGCCGCGGCTCTCCAGCCAGACCGCCGACTCGGGCAGGCCGAGGCGCACCACGACGGCGTAGACCGCCGGCACGAGCCCGAGGACCAGCGCCCACCGCCAGCCGTCCTCGCCGCGCGGGACGACGTAGAAGCCGATGACGGCCGCGAGGATCCAGCCGACCGCCCAGAAGGACTCGAGCACGACGACGAGCCGGCCGCGGATGCGCGTCGGCGACAGCTCGCTGACGAGCGTCGAGGCGACGGGCAGCTCGGCACCGAGACCGAGGCCGACGAGGAAGCGCAGGACGAGGAAGACCGCGATGCCTCCGACGAGCGCCGAGGCGCCGGTCGCCAGGCCGTAGACGACCAGGGTGGCGGCGAAGACCGTGCGGCGGCCGAAGCGGTCGGCCAGGCGTCCGCCGAGCGTGGCGCCGAGCGCCATCCCGACGAAGCCGGTCGTGACGATCCACGACCGCTCGGTCGTCGTGAGGCCCCACTGCTGGGTCAGGACGACGATGACGAAGGAGATGAGACCGACGTCCATCGCGTCGAGGGCCCATCCCGTGCCCGACCCGAGGAGGAGCCGGGTGTGCCGACGCGTGTACGGCACCCTTCCGAGTCGTTCCGCACGGGTCGGCCCGGCGCCGGTGGAGCTCATGGGGCGACGGTACGCCCCGCCGCGGAGCCTTCCAGCCGCAGCAGCAGCTCCTTTGCCTCTGCCCCACCGCGATAGCCCCCCGCGCCCCCGTCGCTGCGCACGACGCGGTGGCAGGGCAGGAGCAGCGGGACCGGGTTGTGCGCGCAGGCGCTGCCGACGGCCCGGACCGCGCGGGGGCGCCCGGTCATCGCGGCCATCTGCGCGTACGTCGCGGTGCGGCCAAAGGGGATGCGCGGCAGGGCCGTGACCACCTCGCGCCGGTAGCCGGCGAGCAGCCGCAGGTCGAGCGGCACCTCGGGTCCGGGCCCGCACCCGGCGAAGTACGCCTCGAGCCAGCGCGCTGCGTCGTCCAGGCGGGCGGGCGAGCGCAGCACCCGCGGGCTGACCCGCTCGGCGAGCTCGGCGAGGACCCTGTCGTGCCCCTCGCTCTCGAAGCCGACCCGCACCACCCCCTGCGCCGTCGCCGCGAGCAGCAGTCGGCCCACGGGTGAGTCGACCACCCGGTAGGCGATGTCGAGCAGTCCTTCGTCGTCGGCGCGCGCGACGAGTCGCGCGTGCAGTCCCTCCAGGTGCGTGGTGCTCATCGGATCTCCTTGTCCCGCAATGTCCTCAGTCCGTCCGCGGCAGCCCGGCGGGCCGCCGGCTCGCTCCCGCCGACGAGCTCGACGATCCGCGCGTAGGGCAGCCCGCCGAGGTAGCGGTAGGTGATGACGTGGCGCTGCTTGGTGGGCAGCTCGGCGACGTGACGCCACACCCCTTCGTCATCGGTGGTCTCCTCGAACCCGACGTCCGGGACGTCCGCGACCGGCTCGGCGCGCCGCTGCCGCGCCCGGTGGACGTCGATGCACTTGCGGGCCGCGACGGTGGCGAGCCACGCGCGCACGTCGAGGTCGCCCGGCAGGTCGGGCCACGCCCGCAGCGCCGCGAGGAAGGTCTCGCTCCACGCGTCGTCGACGTCGGCGGCATCGACCCGCGCCCGGCAGATCGCAAGGACCCGCGGCCCGTGCTCCCGCACGACCTGCTCGAAGGGGGGCAGCGCCTCAGAAGAGGGCATCGCGCTCCTCGGCTGCCGGCTCCTCGAGCGCCAGGAGCGCCCGCTTGCGATCGAGCCCGCCGGCGTAGCCGGTGATCGAGCCGTCGGACCCGACGACCCGGTGGCAGGGCACGAGGATCGAGATCGGGTTGGCCCCGACCGCGCGCCCCACGGCCTGCGCGGCCCCGCCGGTCTTGCGGGCGAGGTCGCCGTAGGTGATCGTCTCGCCGTAGGGGATGCGCAGGAGCAGGTCCCAGACCCGGCGGTGGTGCTCGCCACCGCGCAGCTGCAGCGGGATGTCGAAGTCACGCCGCTCCCCCGCGAGGTACTCGTCGAGCTCACCCTGCAGTCGCTCGAAGATCTCGTCGCTGCCGGACGGGACCCGCGGCCCGAAGCCGGCGGGGTCGGGCAGCGTCCAGTGCCCCGGGAAGTACAGGCCGACGAGCGCGCTCCCGTCAGGCACGTCGTCGACGACGGCCGTCAGCTCACCGAGGGGCGTCGTGAGGACGGCGTGCCGTGTGGTCATGATCTCGATCATGTCCGATGAACGCGACGAGGTGCGCCCGCGTGAGATCGGTAGCCTCCCCGCCATGAGCATCCGCGCATGGCAGGTCCAGCAGCTCGGCGAGCCCACCGAGGTCCTCACCCTCGTCGACACCGAGGTGCCGCGCCCCGGGCCGGGTCAGGTCCGCGTCCGGGTGCGCGCGAGCGCGGTGAACTTCGCCGACACCCTCATGTGCCGTGGCGAGTACCAGGTCCGGCCGGAACCCCCCTTCGTCCCCGGGCTCGAGGTGTGCGGAGACGTCCTCGAGGTCGGCGAGGGCGTGACCCACGTGGCCGTCGGGGACCGGGTGCTCGGCGGGACCGCGGTGCCGCACGGCGGCTTCGCGACGGAGTGCCTCATGGAGGCCGCGAGCACCTTCGCCGCTCCCGCAGGGCTCGACGACGCGGCGAGCGCGTCGCTGATGGTCAGCTACCAGACCGGGTGGTTCGGCCTGCACCGCCGGGCCGGCTTGCGCGCGGGCGAGCACCTGCTCGTCCACGCCGCCTCCGGTGGGGTCGGGTCGGCGGCGGTGCAGCTCGGGAGGGCCGCTGGGGCCCACGTCATCGGCGTCGTCGGCGGGGCGGACAAGGTCGCCATCGCGCGGGAGATGGGCTGCGACGTCGTCATCGACCGTCGCGAGCAGGACGTCGTCGAGACCGTCAAGGCGGTCACCGACGGCCACGGGGCCGACGTCGTCTACGACCCGGTCGGCGGGCCGTCGTACGCGGCGAGCACGAAGTGCATCGCCTTCGAGGGGCGGATCGTCGTCGTCGGGTTCGCGAGCGGGCGCATCCCCGAGCCGCGTCTCAACCACGCGATGGTGAAGAACTACTCGATCCTCGGCCTGCACTGGGGCCTGTACAAGGAGCGGGACCCGCAGTCGGTCCCCGCCTGCCACGACGAGCTCGTCCGCCTCGCCGACGCGGGGCAGATCACCCCGCTCGTCGCCGAGACCTTCCCCTTCGAGGAGACGCCGGCCGCGCTCGCCCGCCTCGCGGGCGGGTCGAGCACGGGCCGGATCGTCGTCACCGCCTGAACCCGCATTGCCCTAGGGCAATGCGGGTTCAGGTCTGCACTGCCCCGGGGCAGTGCGGGTCCGGGTCAGGCGCGCGAAGGGGGGAAGGCGCGGCGGGAGGCGAGCGCCTCCTCGAGCTCGGACTGCGCGTCGACGATCGCCCGGCGGACACCCTGCTGGAGGTCGCCGGTGAGCGCCACCCGGGAGAGCTCGAGCGTGCGCTCGCTGACGAAGCGTGACGGGTAGGTCATCGACGTCACCCGGGCGAGTGCGTCCTCGCCGAGCCACTCGGTCATCTGGGGGATGTCGCTGAAGTACCGCGCGACGTACGGCTCGACGTACGGCTCGACGAGCGAGCGGTCCTGCGGGCCCCAGAACCCGGCCGCGATCGCCACGAGCTCGTGGTTGCTGCGCGCGCGGTTGGTCGTGAGGTCGGCCCAGGCGGCGGCCTTGCCCTCGGCGGTCGGGATCGCCGAGCGGGCGGTGAGCGCCCCCAGCTGCCCGGACATCGTGTTGTCGGCGGCGCGCGCCGCGTCGATCTCGGCCTCGCCGACGAGACCGCGCCGGCTCAGCTGACCCAGGAGGATCCAGCGGAAGTCGGCGTCGCCCTCGAGCCCGGCCGGCAGGTCGCGGCCCTGCGCCCACGGGAGCAGGCGCCCCTCGACGTCGTCGGTCGTGCGGGCGACCAGCCGGGCGGCGTGCAGTGCGCGGGAGGAGCCCGGCTCGGCCTCGGCGAGCACCCGCTCCCCCACCGCGGCCATGCGGGCGCGCGCGGCGTCCTGCTCGTCGTCGGGCAGGAGCACCCGGATGACGCGGTTGGTCAGGTGCATCCCCGCGCGCGAGAAGATCGAGTCGTTGGTCTCGCCGACGAGCGCGGCCTCGCCGAGGTCGACCATGAGGCGCGGGTCGACCTGCGCGAGGGCCACGCCGTCGCGCAGCCCGACCCAGACGACCGCCCGGGCCTGCGCGTCGGACAGGCGCGGCAGCTCCGCGGGCAGGGCGCGAAGGGAGTCCTCGTCGAGCAGCGGGGTGGCCCAGGTGAGGTCCCCGGCGTTCGGCAGCACGAGGGCGGCGGCCAGGTCGAGGCCGGCGACGGGTGCGCGGTCGGCGTCGAGGGTGAGGGCGACCCGGGAGGTCTCCTGGCCACCTGAGTAGGTCGCGATGTCGAAGGCGTGCGGGCGGTCGGCGGGGTGGGCCCGCGGGGCGGTGCGCGTCACCGCGCCGGCCCGGTCGACGGCGATGGTGTCCACGCCGGCCGTCTCGAGCCAGCCCCGGCTCCAGTCGTGCAGGGACCGGCCGCTCGCCGCCTCCATGGCGCCGAGGAAGTCGGCGAGCGTGCCGTTGCCGAAGGAGTGGTCACCCAGGTACTGCCGGATGCCGGCGAGGAAGGCCTCGTCCCCGATGAACTCGATGAGCTGGCGGATGACCGCGGCGCCCTTGGCGTAGGAGATCCCGTCGAAGTTGGCGAGCGCGGACTTCGCGTCCGGGGCGGGCGACCCGGCGACCGGGTGGGTCGAGGGAGCCCGCTCGGCGCCGTAGCCCCAGGACTTGCGCGACATCGTCGAGTCCACCCAGGCCTCGGCGTACTCGGTGGCCTCGACGAGGCAGCGGTGGGCCATGTACTCGGCGAAGGACTCGTTGAGCCACAGGTCGTCCCACCACTGCGGGCTCACGAGGTCGCCGAACCACATGTGTGCCATCTCGTGGCTGATCGTGTTGGCCCGGGTGAGCAGCTCGTCGCGGCCGACCGCGCCGCGGAAGAGGTAGCTGTCGCGCAGCACGACGCACCCCGGGTTCTCCATCGCGCCGGCGTTGAACTCCGGGACGAAGACCTGGTCGTAGTCGTCGAAGGGGTAGCGGATGCCGAAGATCGAGTGGAAGTAGTCGAAGCTGCGCCGGGTGATCTCCAGCATCTCCGGCGCGGCCTCCCGCAGCTGCTCCTGCATGGAGCGACGCGCGTACAGGCCGAGCGCGATCCCGTCGTGCTCGTCGGTCACCGACACGTACGGGCCGGCGCACAGCGCGACGAAGTAGGTCGACAGGGGCTGGGTCTCGGCGAGGTGCCAGACGCCCCCGTCGCCGACGGCCCCCGAGCCGTTGCCGATGACCCGCCACTCCGCCGGCGCCTTGACGCAGAACGCGTAGGTCGACTTGATGTCGGGCTGGTCGAAGCAGGCGAACACCGCCGGCGCCGCGTCGAGGAAGAGGTGGCTGAAGACGTAGTCCTCGCCGTCGGCCGGGTCGGTCGCGCGGTGCAGCCCCTCGCCGTCGTGGCTGTAGGCCATCGTCGCCTCGACCTCGACGACGTGCTCCCCAGGCGTCAGCGTGAGCGGCAGCCGACCGTCGGCCCAGGCGTCGACGTCGAGCGGGACGCCGTCGAGGCTCGCCCGGAGGAGCTCACGCGGCTTGACGTCGACGAAGGTCTCCCCGCCGGCGGCCGCCGTGAGGTGGATCCGGGTGAGCGACCCGAAGGTCTCCGCTCCCAGGTCGAGGTCGATCTCGACCTCGGTCCGGTTCACGGCCAGCAGGTCGGCGCGGGCAAGGGCTTCGTCACGGGTGAGGGAGGGCACCTCGGCATCCTGTCACCGCTCGTGCCGCATCGTGGACGAAGGGAGCCCGTCACCGCAGGTGGTGACCACCTGCCATCCCCTCGAGGCGGGCGATGCGCTCGCCCATCGGGGGGTGGGTGGAGAACATCTTCGACAGGTCGCGCGTGCTGAAGGGGTTGGCGATCATCATGTGGCTGGCGTTCTGCAGCTGCGGCGTCGGCTCGAGCGGTGCCCGCTGCACGCCCGTCTCGAGCTTGCGCAGGGCCGAGGCCAGGGCGAGCGGGTCACCGGTCAGCCGGGCACCGTCCTCGTCGGCGTCGTACTCGCGGGTGCGTGAGATCGCCATCTGGATGACCATCGCCGCGACGGGTGCGAGCAGGGCCACGGCGATGCCGGCGAGCGGGTTGCGGTCGCGGCTGCCGCCGAACCACAGCGCGATCGAGGCCACCGACGAGACGACACCGGCGATGGCACCCGCGACCGACCCGGTGAGGATGTCGCGGTTGTAGACGTGCATCAGCTCGTGACCGAGGACGCCGCGCAGCTCTCGCTCGTCGAGGAGCTGCAGGATCCCCTCGGTGCAGCACACCGCGGCGTGCTCCGGGTTGCGCCCCGTCGCGAAGGCGTTGGGGGCGGCGGTCGGGCTGACGAACAGCCGCGGCATCGGCTGGCCGGCGCGCTGGCTGAGCTCCTGCACCATGCGGTACATCTGCGGGTACTGCTGCGGGTCCGCGGGCACGGCGCGCATGGCCCGGATCGCGAGCTTGTCGGAGTTCCAGTAGGTGTAGGCGGTCGTGGCGACGCCGAAGAGGGCGAAGAGCCAGATGTAGCGTGCGCCACCGATGGCGTAGCCGACGAGCAGGAGCAACGAGAAGATCGCGCCGAAGAGCGCCGCGGTCTTCAGCCCGTTGAAGTGGTTGTGCATGTCGTCCTCAACGCCCGGTACGGCTCAGGACGTTCCCGCGCCGAGGAGGAGGACCGGCACACAGGTCGCGCCGAGGAGCACCAGACCGGCCGAGACGGCGACGAAGGTGGCCGTGCGGTCGACCTCCTCGGGAGCCCCGTGGTCCTCGGCAGGGAGCAGGAGCAGCGCCACCCACCGCAGGTAGACCGCCAGCCCGAGGACGGCGGCGACGACGGCGGGCACGGCCACCCACCACAGCCCCTCGTCGGCGAGCGGGCGCAGCGCCATGAACTTCGCGAGCAGTCCCGCGACGCCCGGCGGCAGCCCGGCGAGGGTGAGCAGCGCGAGCGTGAGCACGGCGGCGTGCACGGGGCGCCGCCGCAGCAGCCCCCGGTCGTCCTCGAGCCGGCGGGGCGCTCCGGGTGTGAGGGCGGCGACGACGGCCAGGGCCGCGACGACCGCGACGGCGTAGACGGCGAGGTACCCGACGGCGGCATCGGTGTCCCCGGCGACGAGCGGGGCGAGGATCCAGCCTCCCTGCGTCACCCCGGACCAGGCGATGAGGCGAAGGGGGTCGTCCGCCCGCAGCGCGAGGACGGCGCCCCCGAGCATGGAGACGACCGCGACGACGGACAACGCCGGCTGGATCACGGCGTGGACGCTCGCGGCTCCGCGGACCACGGCGACGAGCCCGCCGACCGCGGCGACGGTCGAGACCGACGCGAGCAGGGTCGTGACCTCGACACCGGCCCGGGGGTAGGTCACCGGGGCCCACGCGTGGAAGGGCACGAGCGAGAGCTTGAAGCCGACGGCGACGACGAGCAGGAGGATGCCCAGGACCAGCACCGCCCGGTCACCGGGCTCCTGGCCGGCGGCCCACGAGGCCACCCCGCCGAGGCGCAGGCTGCCCGTCGCGGTGACCCACAGGCCGGCGCCGACGACGGCGATCGCGAAGGAGGCGATCGACGTCATGACGAGGTTGAGCGCGCCGCTGTCGCGGGTCCCGCCGCGCAGCACGGCGAGCGCGACGATGGGCAACGTCGCGAGCTCGAGCCCGACGAGCCAGGTCCCGAGGTCGTGGGCGACCGCGACGACGTTGGCCCCGGTGACCGTGGCGAGCAGCATCGCGACCTCGACGCCGGGGTCGGGGCGGGCCGGCGCCTCGCTGTCGAGCTGCTCCGGCGCGCTCCCCAGCCGGCGCGAGAGGAGCAGCAGCACGGCGAGGCCGGCGGCCGCGGCCACCGCCTGCAGCAGGGCACCGGACTGGCTGACCCGCAGCAGGCACTCGCTGGCGGTCTGGCCGGGCGCATCGCGCACGGCGAGAGCGGGGTCGCCCGGCAGGCAGAGCGTCGTGACCTCCCCGCCGGCAGAGGCCCGCAGGCGCAGGCCGATGGCGACCACGAGGGTGGTGAGCAGCGCGAGGACCCCGACGGCGACCGCCGGTCGCCGCCGCCGGGGCGCGACGGCGTCGAGCACCAGCACCACGACGGAGGCGATCGCGGGCGCGAGCACCGGGGCCGCGACGACGACGTCGAGCTGCGGGGCGCTCATCGGCTCACCACGCCCACGAGGGCGGGTTCGGTGACGGCGAGCAGCAGCCCGGGGACGACGCCGAGGGCGAGGACGGCGAGCGCGAGGAGCGCACCCGGGACGAGCTCGGACCGGGTGAGGACCTCACGCCCGGGTGGGGCGCTCCCTTCGCTCCACTCACCCAGCCAGACGAGGCGGGCGACCCGCAGCGAGTAGGCGGCGGCGAGCGCGGCGCCGACGGCCGCGACGACGGCGCAGACGACGAAGAGCGCAGCGGGGCGCCCCCCGGCGGGCGAGAGCGCCGCCACGACCGCGCTGAACTCGCCCCAGAAGCCGGCGAGCCCGGGCAGCCCCAGCCCCGCGGCGAGCCCGACGAGGAGGAGGAACCCGGTGAGCGGTGAGGTGTCGCGCAGGGCGGCGCGCGGGATCGTGAGGTCGTCGTCGCCCCAGTGGTGCTTGAGCCCGCCGACGACGAGGAAGAGCAGCGCCGAGATCACCCCGTGCGCGATGTTGGCGTAGAGGGCCGCGGTGACGCCCGTGTCGCTGCCCGAGGCGAGGGCGAGCGCGACGAAGCCCATGTGGGCGATCGAGGACCAGGCGATGAGCCGCTTGAGCTCGCGCTCGACGAGGCAGACGAGCCCACCCCAGATGATGCCGACGACGCCGCACACGGCGAGCACCGGGGCGAGGCGGGCGAAGCCGTCGGGCACGGTCGCCAGCGGCAGCCGGACGAGGCCGTAGGTGCCCATCTTCAGCAGGACGGCGGCGAGCAGCATCGACCCGGCGGTCGGCGCGGTCGTGTGCGCGAGCGGCAGCCACGAGTGGAGCGGCCACACCGGCACCTTGACGGCCAGCCCGAGGGTGAGCAGGACGGCGACCGTCACCTGCACGCCGAGGCCGAGACCCTCACCGCGGGCGGCGCCGAGGGCCGCGAGGTCGGCGGTGCCGGAGCGGCTCACGAGCAGCAGCACCCCGAGGAGCATGAGCGTCGAGCCGAACCCGGTGTAGAGGACGAAGCGGGCGCCCGCCTCGCGCCGGGCCCCCGGGTCGCGGTCGTCACCGAAGCGGGTGATGAGCACCCACATCGGCACGAGCACGAGCTCGAAGGTGACGACGAAGAGCAGCGCGTCGCGCGCGGCGAAGGTCGCCACCGCACCGGCGAGCGTGAGCAGCAGGCACCCGACGAAGGTCGCCGCGCTCCCGCCGCGCGGCCGCTCACCGAAGGTGGTGCCGCACGCCGCGGCGGTCACGGCGGCGGCCAGCACGGCGAGCGGCCCGCTGATGCCGTCGAGCCCGAGGTGGATCCGCAGACCGAGCGCGGGGAGCCACGGGATGTCGACCACGGCGCCGCTCCCCCAGGCGACGGCGACGAGGGCGAGCGTGAGGAGCGCGCCGAGCAGACCGGCGCGGCCCGCGGTGCGGGCCGACAGCTCGGTGCCGGCCCCGAGGAGCACGGTGCCGACGAGCAGCGGGAGGACGCAGGCCAGACCGATCACGCGACCCCCCACAGGACGAGGCCGGTCACGGCCGCGAGGGCGAGCAGTCCGCCACCGAGCAGCGCGAGGCCGGAGGACGGCCGCGCCCGGCGGTGGGCGGTCGTCCCGGCGTCGGCCAGACCGAGCGCGCCCCATGCGATGCCCCGCACGTACGTGTCGAGGACCTCGCGGTCGAGGAAGGCGACGAGGCGCGCGAGCGCGGCGACCGGGCGCACGACGGCGAGGCGCTGCACGGCGTCGACGCCCAGCCCGGCGCCGACGAGGCGTCCGGGGCCGGCGACGAGACGCTCCTGCTGACCGGTCCGGTGGAGCAGCCACCCGATGGCGATGCCGACGACGACGAGGAGGAGCACGATGACGAAGAGCCCGGCCGGGACGTGCCCGGCGTCGGGCAGTCGCGGCCCGAGCGCCAGGCCGCCGACGATGCTCGCGACGGCCAGGACGAGCAGGATCGCGAGCACGGCCGCGGGCATGACCGCACGCGAGCGGGCCCTCCCTTCGTCCCCGAGCGCGACGACGAGCAGCGCCCGGGTCGCGTACGCCGCGGTGACGGCGGCGGTCGCGAGGAGGGAGACGAGCACGAGGCCGGCGAGGGCCCCACGCGAGCCGACGTCCTCGCCGACGGCGGCGACGACGTGCTCCTTGGTGAGGCCGCCGAGGACGAGCGGGACGCCGGCGAGGGAGACGAGCCCCGCGGCCCACGCGCCGAGGGCCACGGGGTGGGCCCGGCCGCTGCCGACGAGGGCGCTCGCGGCCGTCGACCCGCGCGTGGTGGCGAGCCACCCGACGGCGAGGAAGAGCAGCGACTTGAAGATCGCGTGCCCGTAGAGGTGGCCGAGTGCGGCGCCCGCGGACGGGCCGGCCCCGGCCGCCGCGAGGGGGGCGAGCATGACGCCGACCTGGCTGACGGTCGACCAGGCGAGCAGCCGTTTGAGGTCCGGCTCGACGAGCGCGCAGAGCGCCGCGAGCAGCATCGTCAGCGCCACCGAGACGGCCAGCAGCGCCCGGGCCGCGTCGGCACGCAGCAGCAGCGGCAGCAGCTGGCTCAGCACGACGGTGCCCGCGGCGACCATCGTCGCCGCGTGGATGAGCGCCGACGCCGGGGTCGGGCCCTCCATCGCGTCGAGCAGCCAGTGGTGGAAGGGCAGCTGGGCCGACTTGCCGAGCACGCCGATGACGACGAGCACGAGAGCGGTCGAGCGGGTCGCCGGGTCGCCCGCGGCGGAGGTCCAGTGGGCGATGACCTCCGCCCGGTCGGTGGTGCCGGCCCCGGCGACGAGCACGGCGGTCCCGAGGAGCAGCCCGATGTCGGCGATGCGGGTGACCATGAAGGCGCCGTGCGCCGCCCGGCGCGGCTCCGGCCGGCGCGACCAGTGCCCGATGAGCAGGTAGGAGCACCAACCCATGACCTCCCAGCCGACGACCGTGAGGACGACGTCGCTCGAGAGGACGACGAGGAGCATCGCGGCGGCGAAGAGCGAGATCGTCGCGTGGAAGACCGCGCGCCGGTCGTCGTCGGCGAGGTACCAGGCCGAGTAGGTCTGCACGAGTGTCGCGACGAGCACGACCACGAGGGCGATGAAGGCACTCGTCGCCGTCAGCCCGAGCGTCAGCGGCAGGTCGAAACCGCCGAGCACGAGGGCCGGCCCGGTCGGCGACACCGGGACGAAGGGGGCTCCCCCCACCCCGGGCACCGCGCGCGCGAGCGCGACGACGCACAGCAGCAGCGTCGCCGCGGACCCGGCGAGCGAGACGAGGACGGCCAACGGGCCGCTGCGGGCCGCGAGGAGTGCGAGCACGGCGGTGAGGCACGGCAGCGCGACGAGGGCCCAGGCCATCAGCCGGCGTCCTGGGACAGGTCGATGTGGCCGCGGCGGCGGTAGGCCGCGACGATCACGGCCAGGGCGACGACGACCTCGGCGGCGGCGATGGTGATGACGAAGAGGGTGAGCACCTGGCCCGACCACGTCGCGTCGTGGCCGAGCGCGCCGGCGGCCACGAGGAGCAGCCCGCCGCCGGCGAGCACGAGCTCGGCGCCGACGAGGACGAGGACGGCATTGCGCCGGGCGAGGATCCCGTAGAGGCCGAGACCGACGAGGACGCTCGCGAGCAGGTACGGGCCGGCGGCGTGGATCATCGACGGTCCTCCCGCGTGAGGCCGGAGACCGCGAAGGCCCCGACGAGGGCCGCGAGGAGCAGCAGCGAGAGCAGCTCGAAGGGCCACACCCACGTCGAGAAGATCTGCCGGGCGAGCTCGGCGCTGCCGCCGGGGCGGACCTCGGTGCGCGTGGCGGTCGGCAGGAGCACGGCGGCGACGAGCCCGGCGGTGCCCGCGCCGACGACGGCCGCGAGGGCACGGTGGGCCGGGCCGCTCGAGTGCTCGGCCCGGGGCCCGATGGGCGCGCGGGTGAGCATGAGCGCGACGATGACGAGCACGACGACCGCACCCACGTAGACGAGGACCTGGACGAGCGCGACGAGCTCGGCGCCGAGGACGAGGTAGCAGCCGGCGAGGCCGAGCAGCGCGACGACGAGCCACAGGGCCGAGTGCACGACCTGGCGGGTCGTCACCGCGAGCGCGGCGGAGCCGGCGGTGACCAGGCCGGTCGCGGCGAAGGCGAGGTCGAGCCCGGTCAACGCCGGCCCCCGCGGGTCGGCTTGCTGGCGGCGCCCACCTCGGGTGCGTCGGCGGCCCCCGGGTCGAGCTCGGGCGGGGCGGGGACGTCGGCGACCCACTGCCCCAGGCGCTCCTTCTCGTGGAGCAGGTCGCGGATGTCGGTCTCGGCGTACTCGAACTGCGGGCTCCAGAAGAGCGCGTCGAAGGGGCAGACCTCGACGCAGATGCCGCAGTACATGCACAGCGAGTAGTCGATGGCGAAACGGTCGAGGACGTTGCGCTGGCGGGCGCGCCCCCCTTCGCTCGCCGGAGGCACCTCTTCCTTGTGCGAGTCGATGTGGATGCACCAGTCGGGGCACTCGCGGGCGCAGAGCATGCACGAGGTGCAGTTGCTCTCGACGAGGGCGATGACGCCGCGGGAGCGAGCCGGCAGCTCGGGGGCGACGTCGGGGTACTCGGCGGTGTGGGGCGTGGCGAAGAGCTGCTTGGCGGTGGCCGCCATGCCCTTGGCCAGGCCCGGCACGAAGTCCTTGCTCACGCGGTCACCACCACCCCGACGGCCGTGAGCGCCAGCTGCGCGAGCGCGAGCGGGACGAGCACCGTCCACGCGAGCCGCTGCAGCTGGTCCTCGCGCATGCGTGGCCAGGAGACGCGGATCCAGATGATGAGCAGGACGACGAGCGAGCCCTTGAGCAGGGTCCACAGCCACCCGAGGTGGTCGGCCAGCGGGCCCTGCCAGCCGCCGAGCCAGAGCACGCCGAAGAGCAGCCCCATGACGACCATGCCCGCGTACTCGGCGAGCATGAAGAAGGCGAAGCGCAGCCCCGTGTACTCGGTGAGGGGGCCCATGACGACCTCGCTGTCGGCGATCGGGGCGTCGAAGGGGGGACGCTGCAGCTCCGCGGTCGCGGCCACGAGGAAGACGAGCGCCCCGGGCAGCTGCCACACGAGCCACCACGGCGACCAGGCGTCGACGACCCCGGGGAGCGAGAGCGTCCCGGCGGCCATGGCGACGGACGCGACGGACAGCACGAGCGGCAGCTCGTAGGCGAGCAGCTGTGCGGCGGAGCGCATCCCGCCGATGAGTGCGTACTTGTTGGCGCTCGCCCAGCCGGCCATGAGCGTGCCGAGGACACCGACGCCCGTCACCGCGAGGACGAGCAGCACGCTGCCGGGGACGTCCGCGGCGGAGACCCCCGGGTGGATCGGCAGCAGGGCGAGGGCGACGAGGTAGGGGACGAGGGCGACGGCCGGGGCCAGGCGGAAGACACCGCGGTCGGCGGCGGCGGGGGTGATGTCCTCCTTCTGGACGAACTTCACCCCGTCGGCGACGAGCTGGGCCCAGCCGTGGAAGCCCCCGGCGTACATCGGGCCGAGCCGGCCCTGCATGTGCGCCATGACCTTGTGCTCGGCCTGGCCCGCGACGAGCGGCAGGACGAGCAGGGCCGCGAGCGCGGCCAGGGAGCGGAGGGAGATCTCGAGCAGGCTCATGGCTCTCGCGGCCCCCACTCGGGCCCCGGCACCCCGGGGGCCGCCACCCGGCGGCGGCTCGGCGACCTCGTGGAGTGCCCCTCGCCGGGCTCCTTGCCGCCGGGCCAGGGACGGGTCGCGCGGGCGGCGAGGACGAAGGACTTGCGCAGCGGCGTCCCCTCGAAGCCGTCGGGCAGGAGGAGCGGACGCAGCCCCAGGCCGGTGCCGTCGACGAAGCCGGTGAACCCCTGGCCGAACATCTCGTGGGTTTCGCGCTCGTGCCACGCGGCGCCGGCGAAGACCCCGGTGATGCTCGCCAGCGCCTCGCCGAGGGGGACGCGGGCGCGCAGGAGCAGGGTGCGCTGGTCGCGCTCGGGCGTCGGGCGCGGGTCGACGAGGTGGCAGACGACGTCGAGCCCGGGGTTCTCCTCGCGGTCGCTCTCGTCGACCGCGCTCAGCCAGTCGAAGAAGGTGTAGCCGCGGTCCCGGGCGTCGCCGACGGCCCGGCGCCACTCGTGCGGCGCGACGGTGAGGCGTTCCTCGGGCACGTCAGCCCCCCTTCGTCGGACGACGCAGCAGGCCGCGACGGACCTCGCCCGCCCCGGCCGTGCGGTGGCCCGCGTAGCGCGCGCGCAGGGCGCCGGTCGAGAGCGACTCGGCGGCGATGTGGTCCTGGAGGGTGAGGATGCCGTGGAGCAGCGCCTCCGGGCGCGGCGGGCAGCCCGGGACGTAGACGTCGACGGGGACGAGCTGGTCGACGCCCTTGGTCACCGAGTAGCTGTCCCAGTACGGGCCACCGGAGTTGGAGCAGGCGCCGAAGGAGATGACGTACTTCGGCTCCGGCATCTGGTCGTAGAGGCGGCGGATCGCCGGCGCCATCTTGTCGGTGACGGTGCCGGAGACGACCATGAGGTCCGCCTGCCGCGGACCGGGGGCGAAGGGGATGACCCCCAGCCGGATGAAGTCGTGCCGGGCCATGGAGGCAGCGATGAACTCGATGGCGCAGCAGGCGAGCCCGAAGTTGAAGACCCACAGCGAGTAGCGCCGACCCCAGTTGAGGACGACCTTCATCGGCTTGGGTGCATGGGCGCCCACGGCCCCCACGCGCGGCATCGGCAGGTCGGTCGTCATGGCCTCACGTCCACCGCAGCAGGCCGCGCCGCAGCGCGTGCACGAGACCGAGCAGGACGACGCCGATGAAGATCGCGACCTCGAGCAGGCTGATCGGGCCGAGGTCGGAGCGCAGGACGAGGGCCCACGGGAAGAGGTAGACCGCGTCGACGGCGAAGACCACGTAGAGGAAGGCGTAGGTGAGGTAGCGGACGCGGGTCTGCGCCCAGTCCTGCCCGACCGGGTCGACACCGGACTCGTAGGTCGTCAGCTTGGCGCGGGTCGGGGCGGAGGGGGCGAGCAGGCGGCGGGCGGTGTACGCGGCCACGACGAGGAGCACGCCCACGGCGAGCGTCCCGGCGACGACGAGGTAACCATCCACGTCCGCACCCTATCCGCGCCGCCCGCCGACATGGCGTCGCGTAAAGCCCCGTTGCGCGTCGTGGGGCCCTAGGTTCACTCGGACACCGGGGGGCAACGGCGCCTCCCGGCCGACCGGAGGACACCATCGTGCGATCACGTACCGCCGCCGCTACCGCGGCCGCCGCGACCGCTGCCCTGGCGATCACCACCCTCGCCAGCAGCCCGGCCCAGGCAGTCAACCCGAACAACAGCAAGAAGATGACGCAGGCCGTCACCGTGGACAACGTCCACGAGCACCTCGAGCAGCTCCAGGCCATCGCGGACGCCAACGACGGCAACCGCGGCGCCGGGACGTCCGGCTACGAGGCGAGTGCCCGCTACGTCGAGCAGACCCTGCGGGACGCCGGGTACACGACGGAGCGGCAGAACTTCTCCTTCATCTACGAGGAGGTGCACACCTCGAGCCTGGAGGAGATCTCCCCCGACGCGCGCACCGTCGACGGCGTGCCGATGTCCTACAGCCAGCCGACGCCCGCGGAGGGGGTCACCGCCGAGCTCGCGGCACCGACCACCGCGATCGGCTGCACCGACGGCGACTACGCCGGCGCCGACGTCGTCGACAAGATCGCGCTCGTCAGCCGTGGTGAGTGCTCCTTCGCGCAGAAGGCGGTCGCGGCCAAGGCCGCCGGCGCCGACGCCGTGATCATCTACAACAACACCACAGGCACCCTCAACGGCACGCTCGGCGGTGTCGACCCGGCGGGCGCCCCCGCCACCGGTGTGACGCAGGCGGAGGGCCAGGCGCTCCTGGCCAAGATGGCCAACGGCCCGGTGACGATGAAGATGGTCCTCACCAAGACCCTGGAGGAGCGCCAGACCTTCAACGTCCTCGCCGAGACCCGGACCGGCCGCGACGACAACGTCGTCATGCTCGGCGCGCACCTCGACAGCGTCCACGACGGCCCCGGCATCAACGACAACGGGTCCGGCTCGGCCGGCATCCTCGAGACCGCCGTCCAGCTCGGCAAGGTCAACAAGCTCAACAACAAGGTCCGCTTCGCCTGGTGGGGCGCCGAGGAGCTCGGTCTGCTGGGGTCGGAGCACTACGTCGCCGACCTGCAGGAGAACGACCCGGCCGCGCTCGACGACATCGCGACGTACCTCAACTTCGACATGATCGCCTCGCCCAACCACATCATCGGTGTGTACGACGCGAACGAGTCGACCTACGAGGCCCCGGTCGAGGTGCCGGCCGGCTCGGCGGCGACGGAGCAGGTCTTCACCGACTACTTCGACGCCGACGGCCAGCCGTGGGTGGACACCGAGTTCTCCGGTCGCAGCGACTACTCGGCCTTCATCTCCGCGGGCGTCCCGGCCTCCGGCCTCTTTACCGGCGCCGACGGGACCAAGACCCCGGAGGAGGTCGAGATGTTCGGCGGTGAGGCCGGCGTCATCTACGACCCGAACTACCACACCCCCGCCGACGACATCACCAACGTCAACATGGATGCCCTCGACATCATGAGCGACGCGATCGCCCACGCGACGATCACCCTCGCCCAGTCGACGAAGGACATCAACGGCAAGACCAGCCGCGGCAAGTCCGGCAACCCCGGACCCACCGTCCTGCCGGACGGCGTCGAGGCGGCCTGACCGCACCACCGCCCGCACCACCGCGCCACCGCCGGCCGAAGGGGGGATGTCCCCCCTTCGGCCCGGCGGCGCCCCGGATGGATCCGGCTGCGCCGACGGGGCAGAGTCGAGGGCAACGACCCACACAGGAGGACCCCGTGAGCGAGCACCCGCAGCACCCGAACCCCCCGCAGTACGCCCAGCAGGCGCTCGGCCCGAGCGAGGAGCGCAACCTCGGGATGCTGGCGCACCTCGTGCCGGCGATCCTGCTCCCGCTGAGCGCCGGCACCCTGGGCTTCGTCGGCTCGCTCGTCATCTACCTGATCTACAAGGACCGCGGGCCCTTCGTGCGCCAGCACGCCGCCAACAGCCTCAACGTGCAGATCATCACCGCGATCCTGCTCATCGTCTCGAGCGTGCTCATGCTCGTGCTCGTCGGCTTCCTCACCTACCCGCTCGTCATCGTCGCCGCGACCGTCATCCACGTCGTGGGCGCGATCAAGGCCAACAACGGCGAGTGGTGGACCCCGCCGCTCACGCCCCAGCTCGTCAGGTGAGCGGTCCGGGGACGACGGGGGTCGTCGTCGCCGGTCACGGGGTCGCCTCCGGCCGGGCGAGCGACTCCCCCTTCGCGGCCGGCACGATCGAGCTCCAGGCCCCGCACCTCGCGGCACGAGGGCTGGATCTCACCCCCTTCGTCATGGCGACCGTCAACGTCGACCTCGCCCCGCTGCGGCTCGTGCTCGAGGAGCCGCGGTGGACCTTCGCGGACGTGCGGTGGACCGACGTGCACCCGGCGGAGACCTTCTCCTTCGTCGAGTGCGCGGTGACGCGCCGGGGCGAGCGGGTCGAGGGACTCGTCTACCACCCGCACCCGGAGACCAAGCCGATGCACCACCAGCCCGCGACCGTCGTCGAGCTGCTCCTGCCGCGGCTGCGCTTGCTGGCGCCCGGCGACGCGCTGCGGCTCGAGGTCGCCGAGGGCCAGGCGCGCTTTGCATAACGCGGCGTTATCCATCTCATAACGTGACCAACTACAGACACCGGGCAGGTCCGCCTTACCATGGGAGGAGACCGGGGGGATCTCCTCGACACGACCGACCTGCATAGGGGCACGACCACCCACCATGAGCAGCACAGCGACGACCCAGGCCAAGGACCGCGTCATCATCCGCTTCGCCGGTGACTCGGGCGACGGGATGCAGCTGACGGGAGACCGGTTCACCGCGGACAGCGCGGCCCTGGGCAACGACCTGTCGACGCTGCCGAACTTCCCGGCCGAGATCCGTGCCCCCCAGGGGACGATCCCGGGGGTCAGCTCCTTCCAGCTGCACTTCGCGAGCTGGGACATCCTCACCCCGGGCGACGCCCCCGACGTGCTGGTCGCCATGAACCCGGCCGCGCTCAAGGCCAACCTCTCCGACGTCCCCCGCGGCGCGACGATCATCGTCAACACCGACGAGTTCTCCACCCGCAACCTCAAGAAGGTCGGCTGGAGCACCAGCCCGCTCGATGACGACACGCTCGAGTCGTGGCACGTGCACGCGCTGCCGCTCACCTCGATCACCGTCGAGGCGCTCGCCGAGTTCAGCTCGCTGACGCGCAAGGAGAAGGAGCGGGCGAAGAACATGTTCGCCCTCGGCCTGCTGTCGTGGATGTACTCCCGCCCGACGCAGGCCACCGAGGACTTCCTCGCGGGCAAGTTCGGCGCCAAGCCGGACATCCTCGCCGCCAACCTCGCCGCCCTGCGTGCCGGCTGGAACTACGGGGAGACGACCGAGGACTTCGCCGTCCCCTTCACCGTCGCCGCCGCCCCGACACCCCCCGGCACCTACCGCAACATCACCGGCAACGCCGCCCTGTCCCTCGGCCTCGTCGCCGGCGCCCACCGCGCGGGCCGCCCGCTCGTGCTCGGCTCCTACCCGATCACCCCGGCGAGCGACATCCTGCACGCGTTGTCGGCGTACAAGCGCCACGGCGTGACGACCGTGCAGGCCGAGGACGAGATCGCCGGCATCGGCATCGCGCTCGGCGCCTCCTTCGGCGGGTCCGTCGGCGTGACGACGACCTCCGGCCCCGGCGTCGCCCTGAAGTCCGAGACGATCGGCCTGGCCGTGAGCCTGGAGCTGCCGCTCGTCATCGTCGACGTGCAGCGCGGCGGTCCGAGCACCGGCCTGCCGACCAAGACCGAGCAGTCCGACCTGCTCCAGGCGATGTTCGGCCGCAACGGCGAGTCGCCGGTGCCGATCATCGCGCCGCAGACCTCCGCCGACTGCTTCGACGCGGCCCTGGAGGCCGTGCGCATCGCGACGGTCTACCGCACGCCGGTCTTCCTCCTGTCCGACGGCTACCTCGCCAACGGCTCCGAGCCCTGGCAGGTCCCCTCCGTCGACTCGCTGCCCTCCTTCCCCGTCGAGCTGGCCACCGAGCCCAACGGCGAGGACGCCAAGGGCAACCCCGTCTTCCACCCCTACGTCCGGGACGAGGAGACCCTCGCCCGCCCGTGGGCGGTGCCGGGCACCCCCGGGCTGGAGCACCGCATCGGTGGCATCGAGAAGGACTCGGTCACGGGCAACATCTCCTACGACCCGGACAACCACGACCTCATGGTCCGCACGCGCGCTGAAAAGGTCGCCAAGGTTGCCGATGGGATCGGCGACCTCGTCGTCGACGACCCGAGCGGCGACGCCAGGGTCCTCGTCCTCGGCTGGGGCTCGACCTACGGCCCCAACCTCGCCGCGGTGCGCCGCCTGCGGGCGGCCGGCCAGTCCGTCGCCCACGCGCACCTGCGCCACCTCAACCCCTTCCCGGCGAACACCGGTGAGGTCCTGCGTGCCTACGACCGCGTCATCGTCCCCGAGATGAACCTCGGGCAGCTGGCGATGCTGCTGCGCGCGAAGTACCTCGTCGACGTCCGCTCCCACACCTCGGTCCGCGGCCTGCCCTTCAAGGTCGCCGACCTGGCCGAGGTCATCGACGCAGCCCTCCAGGAGGTTTCGGCATGAGCATCGATCTCGGCATCCCCACGGTCGCGTCCGGCACCGAGGGTGTCCCCACGCTGCCCGACGGCGAGAAGCAGACCCGCAAGGACTTCGCCTCCGACCAGGAGGTCCGCTGGTGCCCCGGTTGCGGTGACTACGCGATCCTCGCGGCGGTCCAGGGCTTCCTGCCCGAGCTCGGCCTGCGCAGGGAGAACATCACCTTCGTCTCGGGCATCGGCTGCTCCTCACGCTTCCCGTACTACCTCGACACCTACGGCATGCACTCGATCCACGGCCGCGCGCCGGCGATCGCGACCGGGCTGGCGACGAGCCGCCCGGACCTGTCGGTGTGGGTCGTCACGGGTGACGGCGACGCCCTGTCCATCGGCGGCAACCACCTGATCCACGCGATGCGGCGCAACGTCAACATGACGATCCTGCTCTTCAACAACCGCATCTACGGCCTGACCAAGGGGCAGTACTCCCCGACGTCGCAGCCCGGCCTGGTCACCAAGTCCTCGCCGATGGGCAGCGTCGACGCCCCCTTCAACCCGATCTCGCTCGCGCTGGGCGCCGAGGGCACCTTCGTCGCGCGGACCATGGACTCCGACCGGAAGCACCTCACCGAGGTGCTCAAGGCGGCTGCCGCGCACCGTGGGACCTCGATCGTCGAGATCTACCAGAACTGCCCGATCTTCAACGACGGCGCCTTCGAGCTCATCAAGGACGTCGAGCAGCAGAAGGCCCGTCTGGTCCACCTGCGCGACGGTGAGCCGGTGGCCATCGGCGAGGACGGCGAGCGCGAGCTGCTCGTGCGCGGCGAGGGCGGCTCGGTGCGCTTCGTCGCCGAGGCCGAGGTCACGGAGCAGGGCCTCGCCGACCACGTGGTCGTCCACGACGTCACGCTGACCGACCCCAGCCAGGCCTTCTCGATCAGCCGCCTGGACTCCGAGTCGATGACCCACGTGCCGATGGGCATCTTCCGCGCGGTCTCCCGACCGACCTACGACGACCAGACCCGCGCCCAGGTCGAGTCCGCGGTCGAGCTCGCCGGTGGCCCCGCCACCGACGACGACCTGCAGGCCCTGCTCGACGGCAAGGACACCTGGACCGTCGAGGACTGACCCGGCACTCCCCCTTCGACCCCGGTACGGCGAGCGGGCCCTCTGCATTCCCCTAGGGCAATGCAGAGGGCCCGCTCGTCGCTCCTCCGGGGGTCATGGGTCGAGGTCGACGACGGCGAAGGGGACGGACCTCCCCTTCGTCACCCGGTCCCGGGTCTCGGCGGTGCTCGCCCCGCCACGTGACCCGCGGGTCACCGAGCGGGGACCAGCGTTCGACTGCCCGTCACCTGCTCGTCATGTCGATGCCGCCCGGCGGGTCCCCGGCCTCCCTAGGTTGCGGAGGTCCGCGCACCACCCCTGCCCGCGAGGCGGTCAGGGCCCCAGGAGGAGAGAGCACCATGACCCCACCCCGCAACGACCGCACGATGCTGCCGCTCACCGGCGGGCACCGCGACGGCGGCCGCTCGGCCGCCACGTGCACCTGGAAGTGCGGGGACGCCTGCAGCCAGCCGGTCCCCAACTCCACGGACAACGCGTACTTCGGCGACGTCGTCGCCGCGTCGCGCCGCTCCGTGCTCAAGGCCGGCGGCGCCACCGCGGCCGTCGTGGGCCTGACGACCGTCGCCGCGACCTCGTTCGCCCGGCCCGCCGCTGCCGCCGCCGCCCCGACCGGCAAGAAGGCGCCCTTCGGCTTCGAGCCGATCGACGCGGTCCCCGCGGGTGTCGACGAGGTCGTCGTCCCGGAGGGCTTCCAGTGGGCCCCGATCATCGCGTGGGGTGACCCCATCCTCAAGGGCGCCCCGGCCTTCGACTTCGACCACCAGACCGCCGCCGCCCAGGCCGGCCAGATGGGCTACAACTGCGACTACGTCGGGGTCCTGCGCCACGGCAGCGCCAACCGGGCCGTCCTCGTCGTCAACAACGAGTACACCAACAACGAGCTGATGTTCGCCGGCTACACCAGCGCCGACGCACTCACCGACGACCAGGTCGGCATCACCCTCAACGCCCACGGCATGACGGTCGTCGAGATCACCCGCAAGAACCCCAACAGCAAGTGGACGTACACCCAGGGCGCTCCGCTCAACCGCCGCATCACGGCCCAGACGCCGTTCACCTTCGCCGGCCCCGTCCGCGGCCACGACCTCGTCAAGACCTCGGCCGACCCCGCCGGCACGACCCCGCTGGGGACCTTCGGCAACTGCGCCGGCGGCACCACGCCGTGGGGCACCGTCCTGTCGGGCGAGGAGAACTTCAACTTCTACTTCACCCAGCCGGCCGCCCCGAGCGACGACCGCGCCGGTCGGGCCGCCGCCCGCTACGGCCTCGCCAGCGGCAACCGGGCCCAGCACGACTGGGACCGGCTCGACCCGCGCTTCGACCTCACCCGCGAGCCCAACGAGGCCAACCGCCACGGCTGGATCGTCGAGGTCGACCCCTTCGACGCATCGAGCACCCCGCGCAAGCTGACCGCGCTGGGCCGCTTCAAGCACGAGGGCGCCAATGTCACCGTCGCGGGTGACGGCCGCGTCGTCGTGTACATGGGCGACGACGAGCGCTTCGACTACATGTACAAGTTCGTCTCCTCGAGGACCTACGTCGACGGCGATGCTGCGGGCAACCACACCCTCCTGGACGAGGGTGACCTCTACGTCGCCAAGTTCAACGGCGACGGCTCGGCCGACGGGATCCACGACGGCGACGGGCAGTGGCTGCCGCTCGTCGTCGACGGCAGGTCCGCCGTCGACGGGTTCACCCTCGAGGAGGTCCTCGTCCACACCCGCCTGGCAGCCGACGCGGTCAGCCCGACCAAGATGGACCGCCCCGAGGACGTCGAGGTCAACCCCGTCAACGGCCGCGTCTACGCCGCACTGACCAACAACTCCAAGCGCGCCCCCGCGCAGGTCGACGAGGTGAACCCCCGCGCCAACAACAAGCACGGCCAGGTCCTCGAGATCACGCCCCGGGGCGGTGACCACACCGCGGCCGGCTTCGACTGGAAGCTCGTCCTCGTCTGCGGCGACCCGAGTGACCCGCAGACGTACTTCAACGGTTACGACAAGTCCGAGGTCAGCTCGATCTCGTGCCCGGACAACGTGGCCTTCGACGGCGAGGGCAACCTGTGGATCGCGACCGACGGCAACGCCCTCGGCAGCTGCGACGGCATGTACCTCATGCCGCTCGAGGGCGAGCACAAGGGGCACCTGCAGCAGTTCCTCTCCGTCCCCGCCTTCTCCGAGTGCTGCGGCCCGCTCATCGAGTGGGACGAGCGGGTCGTCTTCGCCGCGGTCCAGCACCCGGGTGAGGACGACGGCGCCTCGACGACCAACGTCAAGAGCACCTTCCCCTACCGGGGCAACACCCAGCCGCGCCCCGCGGTCATCATGATCTGGCCGCTGAGCCCCTCCGCCGGCAAGGGCAAGGGCAAGGCCGTCCGGGCCACGAAGGCCTGATCCGACGCACCACCGGGTGGGTCGTCCGCGACTGTCGCGGGCGGCCCACCGTGCATGACAAGGTGAACCACATGACCCTCCCGCACCGCCCGGGGCGCAGCGCGGCAGCCGCCGCCCTCACGCTCGCGCTCGCCGCCTGCGGCGGCGCCGGTGAGGGCACGGCGAGGCTCGGGACCTCCCCTTCGTCCGGGGGCAGCTCGTCCGCGACCGTCGCGCCCGACCCGAGGGTGCGGGTGACGCAGGGCGAGGACGCCCCGCAGTCGGCCGCCGAGGCACGTGCGGGCACCCGGGCCGCGGACGCCGGGACCGCCGCGACCTCCCTGAGCATCCCCGCGGTCGGCCTCTCCACGCGGATCGAGCCCCAGGGCCTGCGCGGCGGCAAGGTCAACCCCTCCCCCGGCGAGGTCATCTGGTTCACCGGGTACGACCGCGTCCAGCCCGGCGCGAAGGGCACGACGGTCATCGCCGGTCACGTGATCTCCTCGGGCCGGCCCGACGCCTTCGCCGCCCTCGAGCAGCTGGCGAAGGGCGACGGCGTCGTCCTCGGCTACCCCGGCGGCGCGCGGCTGCGCTTCGAGGTCACGTCCACGAGGATCGTCGACAAGGAGGCGCTGACGACGAGCGAGGACGTGTGGGGCACGAACCCCGACACCCGGCGCATCGTCCTGATCACCTGCGACGACCAGCTGGGCTTCCGCGAGGACGGGCACCGCAGGGCCAACTTCGTCGCGGTCGCCGAGATCCCCGCCTGACCGCACGCCGGGCCGGGGGTAGCCTCGCCGGGTGACCCCTCAACGCGACGCCCGCGGCGTCCTCGCGGCGTGGCTCGCCTATGGCATCTGGGGCGCCTTCCCGCTGTACTTCCACGCCCTGCTGCCCGCCGGTGCCAGCGAGATCCTCGCCCATCGGATCCTGTGGACCTTCGTGCTGTGCCTCGTCGTCCTGGTGCTGCGGCACGAGCTCGTCGCGCTCGCGCGGCAGCTGCGGGGACGCCTCGCCCTGGGCGTCGGGATCGCCGCCTACCTCATCGGCATCAACTGGTTCGTCTACGTCTACGCGGTCGGCATCGGCCGCACCAACGAGGCGGCGCTCGGCTACTTCCTCAACCCGATCGTCACCGTCGGTCTCGGCGTGCTCGTGCTGCGCGAGCACCTGCGCCCGCTCCAGTGGGTCGCGGTCGGCATCGGCGCGGTGGCCGCGCTCTACCTCACCCTCGCCGGTGGTGGCCTGCCGTGGATCTCGCTCGCGCTGGCGCTCTCCTTCGGCGGCTACGGCCTGACCAAGAAGCGCCTGGGCGCCACCCTGCCGGCGCTGCACTCGCTCTCCGCCGAGACGATCTTCCTGCTGCCTCCGGCCGTCGGGCTCGTGTGGTGGCTGACGGCGACCGGCGGGGGGACCTTCACCGTCGACGCGCCCTGGCACCCGCTGCTGCTCGTCTCGGCCGGGATCGTCACGGCGGTCCCGCTCCTGCTCTTCGCCGAGGCCGCCCGGCGCATCCCGCTCGTGACGATCGGCCTGATCCAGTTCATCACCCCGGTGCTGCAGCTCATCACGAGCGTCACCGTGCTCGACGAGCACCTCGCCCCGGAGCGTTGGGTCGGCTTCGCGATCGTCTGGGTCGCGCTCGCCTGCCTGACGGTCGACTCGCTGCGCACCGCGCACCGACGGCGTCGCCCGGCGCCGGACGAGTGCGAGTCCCTGGAGCCCGTCGAGCCGCTCTGACCCCGCATTCCCCTAGGGCAATGCATGGGCCAGGTGCGCATTCCCCTAGGGCAATGCAGGGTCGGGCGAGGGCGAAGGGGGTGGACCGCGCCTAACCGACGCGGTGGACGACGCCCTCCATGAGCGCGATGAGCGCAGCCTTGGCATCGGAGTCGGGCAGCGGGGCGAGGGACTCGACGGCCTGCCGGCCGACGGCGAGGGTCTCCTCGCGGGCGTCGGCCATCGCCCGGTGCGGCCGCAGGAGCTCCAGGGCGCGCTCGAGCCGCTCGGGCTCGCGCAGGTCGGAGGTCAGCAGCTCGCGCAGCTCGGCGTCGGCCGGGTCCTCGGAGGCGAGGGCGTTGAGGACCGGCAGGGTCCGCTTGCCCTCGCGCAGGTCCGTCCCGGGCGTCTTGCCGGTCTCCCCCGACTCGCTCGAGATGTCGATGAGGTCGTCGGCGAGCTGGAAGGCCATGCCGAGCCGCTCCCCGTACTCGGTGACCAGCTCGACGACCTCGGGCGTGCAGCCGCTGTACATCGCGCCGTAGCGCGCGGCGGTGGCCACGAGGACGCCGGTCTTGTCCGCCAGGACTCCCCGGTAGTACTCCCGGGCGTCCTGCCCCGGCGGGCAGGGACGGTCGTCGCGGATCTGCCCGGAGCACAGCCGGATGAAGGTCCGCGCTTGGATCCTCACTGCGTCGGCGCCCAGGTCGGCGATGATGTCCGAGGCGGTGCCGAAGAGCAGGTCGCCGACGAGGATCGCGGTCGAGTTGTCGTACAGCGCGTTGGCGCTCGGCGCCCCGCGTCGCAGGTCCGCCTCGTCCATGACGTCGTCGTGGTACAGGCTCGCGAGGTGGGTCAGCTCCACCCCCGCCGCGGCGGCGACGACCCGGTCGTTGATGCCCTCGCCGAGCTCCGCGACGAGCATCGTGAGCATCGGCCGGAAGCGCTTGCCGCCCGCCCGCGCCAGGTGGAGGTTGGCCTCGGTGATGAAGTCGTCCTCGTTGCGGGTGCGCTCGACGATCAGGGCCTCCACCTGCTCCAGCCCAACACCCAGACGTGCGGTCAGGTCGTCACTGGCCCCGGGCAGGGCGAGGACAGGCGGGGTCGGGCTGCTCACGGAGGTCACCTCGGGATGAAGACGCTGGACTGCTCGGCCAGCTCGAGGAGCGGCCCGGGGAAGATCCCGAGCACGATCGTAACGACCACCCCGACGCCGATGACCACGAGGGACAACGTGGCGGGCGCGGCGGCGGTCACGTCACCGCTCGGCTCCGTGAAGAACATCAGGACGATGAGCCGGATGTAGACGAAGGCAGTGATCGCCGACATGAGCACCGCGATCACCACGAGCACGACCCCGGCCAGGCCACCGTGCTCGATCGCCGGGAGGAAGGCCGCGACCTTGGCGGTGAAGCCGGAGGTCAGCGGGATCCCGGCGAAGGCGAGCATGAAGAGGGCGAAGGCCCCGGCGAGGTAGGGGTGGTTGCGGCCCAGCCCGGCCCACTGCGACAGGTGCGTGGCCTCGGCCTCGCGCTCCCGGACGAGGTTGACGACGGCGAAGGCCGCGATCGTCGTGATGCCGTAGGTGACGACGTAGAAGAGCACACCCTCGACGGCCGAGCGGTCGAAGCTGATCAGCGCGACGATGATGAACCCCGCGTGCGCGATCGAGCTGTAGGCCAGCAGCCGCTTGATGTCGGTCTGGGTCACCGACAGCACCGAGCCGACGACCATGGTCAGGGCGGCGATGACGATGACGCCCGTGCGCCACTCCCAGCGGGTGGTCTCCAGGGCGACGTACACCAGGCGGAGCAGCGCGCCGAAGGCAGCCGCCTTGGTGCACGCGGCCATGAAGCCCGTGACCGGGGTCGGAGCCCCCTGGTAGACGTCCGGGGTCCACGAGTGGAAGGGCACGGCGCCGACCTTGAAGAGCAGCCCGACGAGCACCATGACGACACCCGGGAGCAGCAGCCCCTCGAACTCGCCGGTCGAGGTGGTCGCGGCCTGCGCGATCGCCGCGAGGTCGATCGAGCCCGCGTAGCCGTAGAGGAGGGCCGCGCCGAAGAGGAAGAAGCCCGAGGAGAAGGCTCCGAGCAGGAAGTACTTGAGCGCCGCCTCCTGGGAGAGCAGCCGACGGCGACGGGCCAGGCCCGACATGAGGTACAGGGGAAGGGAGAGCAGCTCCAGGGCGACGAACATCGTCAGCAGGTCGTTGGACGCCGGGAAGAGGAGCATGCCGGCCAGCGCGAACAGCGCGAGCGGGAAGACCTCGGTCGTCGACCACCCCTTGCGGGCGGCCTGCGCCTCGAGGCTCGACCCCGGGCTGGCCGCACCCATGGGCGTGAAGGCATCGGCGGTGTCGCCGCCGAGCCGGTCGGCCATGACGAGCAGGCCCAGCAGGCCGAGGACGAGCAGGGTGCCCTGCATGAAGCGGGTCGGCCCGTCGACGGCGACGGTCCCGCCGACGGTGACGCCCATCTCGTCACCGGTCATGAGGAGCAGCGCCGCGAACGACAGCAGGATCGTCAGCACCGCCACCCCGACCTGCGTCAGGTGGCGCACGGACCGCGGCGCGAAGGCCTCGACGAGCACCCCGACGAAACCCCCGACGAGGAGGATGATCATCGGCGAGAGGGCCCAGTAGCTGATCTCGACGGCCTCGAAGGCCGTGGGGACGGACAGGGTCATCAGTGGTCACTCCCGGAGGTCGAGCCGTCGGTGGGGCCGGCCGGAACGGACGGGACCGTGTCGGTGATGCCGACGATCTGGAGGGTGCGCTCGACCGCCGGGTCGAGGGTGTCCAGGACGGGCTTGGGGAAGAACCCGAGCACGACGAGTGCCACGACGAGCGGGGCGACGACGGCCTTCTCCCGCCAGTCGAGGTCGCGCACGGCGACGGCGAGCCGACCCGGGGGCCGGCCCTCGTCGAGGTCGGCCCGGACGTACGGCAGGTCGGCGGCCGGGGACCCGACGGTCGTGGACCCGGTGGTCCGCTGCGCCACGGCCCCGACGGGCTCCGGCTGGAGCTCGGGCTCGCCCACGACGGGAGGTGGGCCGGTGAAGATCCGCTTGTACATGAGCAGGATGTAGAGGGCTGCGAGCACCACGCCCCAGACGGCGAAGGCGGTGGCGACCGGGTAGCGCGGCCACGACCCGGCGATGACGAGGAACTCCGAGACGAAGGTCGACAGGCCGGGCAGCGACAGCGTCGCGAGCCCCGCGACGAGGAAGGAACCGGCGAGCACCGGGGTGACCCGCTGCCAGCCGCCGTAGTCCTCGATGCGCTGGCTGCCGCGCCGGGCGATCAGCATGCCGGCGAGGAGGAAGAGGCCAGCCGTCGCGAAGCCGTGGTTGACCATGTAGAAGTTGGCCCCGACCTGGGAGACGGACGTGAAGGCGAAGATGCCCAGGACGATGAAGCCGAAGTGGCTGACCGACGTGAAGGCGATGAGGCGCATCATGTCCGCCTGGCCGATGGCCAGGATCGCGCCGTAGAGGATCGAGAAGACGGCGAGCGTCACCACGACCGGGGTCGCCCACTGGCTGGCCTCCGGGAAGAGCTGGAGGCAGAAGCGGATCATCCCGTAGGTGCCGACCTTGTCGAGCACGCCGACGAGCAGCGTCGCGACGGCGGGCTTCGAGGCGGCCGCGGCGTCCGGCAGCCAGGTGTGGACCGGCCACATCGGGGCCTTGACCGCGAAGGCGATGAAGAAGGCGACGAAGAGCCAGCGCTCGGTGGCGCCGCCGATGCCCAGGCCGGTGAGGCTCTCGACCAGGAAGCCGTCGGGACCCCCGGGCCCCTGGATGTAGAGCGCGATGACACCGACGAGCATGATCAGCCCGCCCGCGAGGGAGAAGAGGAGGAACTTCATCGCGGCGGCCTGGCGGTGCGCGCCCCCGTACATCCCGATGAGGAAGTACACCGGGACGAGCATGGCCTCGAAGAAGACGTAGAAGAGGAAGACGTCGGTCGCCGAGAAGACGCCGATCATGAAGGGCAGCAGCGACAGCAGCAGCGCGAAGTACCCCTTGTGCCGGGCGCCTCCCTCGGGCACGTCGTCCCACGCGGCCAGGATGCACACGGGCACGAGCACGAGCGCCATGAGGATGAGCGCGAGCGAGATGCCGTCGACGCCCAGCGCGTAGCTGACGCCGAACTGCGGGATCCACTCGTGCTGCTCGACCATCTGGAACTGCGCGGTGCTCCCGCGCGTGAAGCTCGTCGCGGCAGCGACGATGCCCAGCAGGAGGGTGAGCAGCGATGTCCCGAGGGCGATCGGGCGAGCCAGCGCCGCGCTGCTCGCAGGGAGCACGGCCACGACAGCGGCGCCGGTGAGCGGCACCACCATGAGCAGGCTGAGCCAGGGCAGGTCGTTCATCAGTTCATCACCCACATGGCAGCGAGGAAGACGACGACGCCGGAGAGCATCGTCAGGGCGTAGGAGCGGGCATAGCCGTTCTGCGAGCGGCGCAACCACGCGGAGCTGCGCTGGACCGACCGGGAGAGCCCGCCGACACCGGCCCCGTCGACGCCGTCGGCGTCCACGGAGACCAGGCCGCGGGTCAGGCCGATGCCGGGCCACTGCAGGAGCACCTCGTTCGCCTCGTCCTGGTAGAGGTCACGACGGGCTGCGCGCGTGAGGGCGCTGCCCTCGGGAGCGACCTGCGGGACCTCACCTCGGCTGTAGACCAGCCAGGCCCACACGGCGCCGACGGCGACGACGAGCAGCGTGCCCGCCATGATGACCGGGACCGGCAGGACGGGCTCGTGGTGCTCCACGTGGCCGAGGACCGGCTCGAGCCAGGTCGAGATCGGGGCGACGGTCGCGAGGACCAGACCGAGGAAGGCCGAGCCGACGGCGAGGACCATCATCGGGATGGTCATGGTCAGCGGCGACTCGTGCGGGTGGACGTCATCGGTCCAGCGGCGCTTGCCGTGGAAGGTCATGAAGAACAGCCGCGACATGTAGAAGGCGGTGATGCCGGCGCCGACGAGGGCGGTGAGACCGAAGACCCACGGGCGCCAGCCCTCGCCGACGAAGGCGGCCTCGATGATCTTGTCCTTGCTCCAGAAGCCGGCGAAGGGGGGCACCCCGAGGATCGCGAGCCAGCCCAGGCCGAAGGTCACCCAGGTGATCTTCATCAGCCTCGAGAGGCCACCGAAGCGACGCATGTCGACCTGGTCGTCCATCCCGTGCATGACCGAGCCGGCACCGAGGAACATCCCGGCCTTGAAGAAGCCGTGGGTCACGAGGTGGAAGATCGCGAAGGCGTAGCCGACCGGGCCGAGCCCGGCCGCGAGCATCATGTAGCCGATCTGGCTCATCGTCGAGGCGGCCAGCGCCTTCTTCATGTCGTCCTTGGCGCAACCGACGATCGCCCCGTAGACGAGGGTGATCGCGCCGACGACGACGACCGCGAGCTGCGCGTTCGGGGCCGCGTCGAAGATGTGGTGGCTGCGCACGACGAGGTAGACGCCGGCGGTGACCATCGTCGCGGCGTGGATGAGCGCCGAGACCGGGGTCGGTCCGGCCATGGCGTCCCCGAGCCAGGACTGCAGGGGGAACTGCGCGGACTTGCCGCAGGCGCCGAGCAGGAGCAGCAGGCCGATCGCCGTGAGCGTGCCCTCGCCCGCGGCGCCGACGGCGCCGTCGACGGCCGCGTAGTCCACGGTGCCGAAGGTCGCGAACATGATCGACATCGCGAGGATCAGCCCGACGTCACCGATGCGGTTGGCGACGAAGGCCTTGTTGGCGGCGGTCGCGTAGGCCGGGTTGTGGTTCCAGAACCCGATGAGCAGCCACGAGGCCAGGCCGACGCCCTCCCAGCCGACGAAGAGCAGCAGGTAGGAGTCGGCGAGGACGAGCAGGAGCATCGACGCCACGAAGAGGTTCAGGTAGGCGAAGAAGCGCCGCTTGTCCGGGTCGTGCTCCATGTACCCGAGCGAGTACACGTGGATGAGCGAGCCGACGAAGGTGACGAGCAGGACGAAGGCCATCGACAGCGGGTCGACGAGCAGCCCGGCCGTGACGTCGATCGAGCCGGCGGGCACCCAGTCGTACAGCTCGACCCTGGAGGCCCGCTCCCCCGCGTCCGAGGCGAGCATCGACACGAAGATCGCGGCACCGACGAGGAAGGAGCCCCACGACAGGGCAGTCGCGAGCAGCGGGCCGAAGGAGTCGGTGAGCCGGCCGCCGACGAGCAGCAGCACGGCGCCGAGCAGCGGCAGGGCGACGAGGAGCCAGGCGAGTTCGGTGATCAAGATGACCCCTTAGAGCTTCAGCAGGTTGGCGTCGTCGACGGAGGCCGACCGGCGGGCACGGAAGACGGCCATGATGATGGCCAGCCCGACGACGACCTCGGCGGCGGCGACGACCATGACGAACATGGCGATCACCTGGCCCTCGAGCGACCCGTGCATCCGGGCGAAGGTCACGAAGGCGAGCGAGGCGGCGTTGAGCATGAGCTCAACCCCCATGAAGACGACGATCGCGTTGCGGCGCAGGAGCACGGTCGACCCGCCGATCGCGAAGAGGATCGTCGCGAGGTAGATGTAGTTCATCGGGCTCACCGGCGCTCACCCCCTTCGGTCGTGGAGTCGGTGTCCTCGAGCTCGCGGTACCGGGTCGGCGTGGTGACCTGGTCCCGGGCGACGAGCACGCGGTTGAGCGAGAGGTCGGAGGTGCTGCCGTCGGGCAGCAGGGCCGGGGTGTCGACCGCGTTGTGGCGCGCGTAGACACCGGGCACGGGGAGGCCGGCGAGGTGGCGTCCCTCGCGGAAGCGGCGCTCCATCCACTCCTTCTGCGTCGGCTTGGCGATGATCCGCTCGCGGTGGGCGAAGACCATGGCGCCGAGCGCGGCGACCGTCAGCAGGCCGGCGGTGACCTCGAAGAGCCAGACGTACCTGCCGAAGACGAGGTAGGCGATGCCCTCGACGTTGCCCGGGTCGGTGTTGACCTCGGCCAGGCTCGGGTCCCCGTCCCAGGCGACCCGGCCGATGGCGGCGAAGAGCACGAGCAGGGCCACGAGGGAGACGAGGGCGGTCAGCAGGCGCTGGCCCTTGAGCGTCTCGACGAGCGAGTCGGCGGCGTCGACGCCGACGAGCATGACGACGAAGAGGAAGAGCATCATCACGGCGCCCGTGTACACGAAGATGTGCACGACACCGAGGAAGGGCGCCTCCTGCAGGAGGTAGAAGACGCCGAGGACGATCATCGTCGTCACCATGCCGATGGCCGCGTGCACCGCCTTGCGGGCGAAGAGCAGCGCGAGCGCCCCGGGGACGGCGATGCAGCTGAGGATCCAGAAGACGACTGCCTCACCGGTGCCGGTCATCGGGCCTCCCCCGTCTCGTCGGTGCCCACGGACGCGGCGGCGTCCTGCTCGGCGCGGGCGGCGGCGTGCTGCTCGACCCAGGCGCGCTGCTCGGGGGTGGCCGTGGCGACCTTGCCCTGGTAGTAGTCGCGCTCCTCCATGCCCTCGACCATCGGGTGCGGCGCGGGGAGCATGCCCTCCTGCAGCGGGGCGAGCAGCTGCTCCTTGGTGAAGATCAGGTCGGCGCGGTTGTTGTCGGCGAGCTCGTACTCGTTGGTCATCGTGAGCGCCCGGGTCGGGCAGGCCTCGATGCAGAGCCCGCAGAAGATGCAGCGCAGGTAGTTGATCTGGTAGATGTGCCCGTACCGCTCGCCGGGGCTGAAGCGCAGCCCCCGCTCGTCGTCGTTGTCGCCGCCCTGGACGAGGATCGCGTCCGCCGGGCAGGCCCAGGCGCACAGCTCGCAACCGACGCACTTCTCCAGCCCGTCCGGGTGACGGTTGAGCTGGTGGCGCCCGTGGAACCGCGGCTGGGTGGGCCACTTGACCTCGGGGTACTCCTGGGTGGCGACCTTGCGGAACATCGTCGCGAAGGTCACCCCGAATCCGGCGACAGGGGCGAAGAGGTCCGAGAAGAACCCTCCCTGGGACTCGTCAGCCACGGTGCTCCTCCTGGGGGCTGGACGGGGCGGTGGGCGCGGGCGCGTCGGCGATCGCCGTGCCGCCACGGGACGGCTCGACGAGGCGCTGACCGGGCATCGGTGGCACGGGGTAGCCCTCGGCCCACGGGTCGATCTCCTCGGGCACGACGGCCGCCTCCTCCTGGGCGCGGGTGCGGGCCTCGACCTTGGTCTCCCAGATCCACGTCGAGCCGAGGACGAGGACCGCGAGGACGGCGACGATGATCAGCGAGGAGATCGGGAACTCACGTCCGAGCAGGCCGACCGTGCCGTCCCCGAAGAAGCCGGCGTCGGCGCCGCGGATGAAGGCCACCGCGATGACCCAGGCGACGGTCACCGGGATGAGGAACTTCCAGCCGAAGCGCATGAACTGGTCGTAGCGCGTGCGCGGGAGCGTGCCGCGCAGCCAGACGAAGAAGAACATGAAGAGCCAGAGCTTGACGGTGAACCACAGCAGACCCCACCAGCCGGTGTTGAGCATGCCGTCGCCGATGGCGGCGATGCCGGGAGGCGCCTGCCAGCCGCCGAGGAAGAGCGTCGTGGCCAGGGCCGAGACGGTGAACATGTTGATGTACTCGCCGAGGAAGAACATCGCGAAGCGCATGCCCGAGTACTCGGTGAAGTAGCCACCGACGATCTCGCCCTCGCCCTCGGCGAGGTCGAAGGGCAGCCGGTTGGTCTCGCCGACCATGGTGATCACGTAGATCACGAAGGAGACGCAGGCCGGGACGATGTACCAGAGGTCGCTCTGGGCGGCGACGATCTCGCTCGTGCTCATCGAGCCCGAGTACATGAAGACCGCGACGAGCGCCAGGCCCATGGCGATCTCGTAGGAGATCAGCTGGGCCGTGGCGCGCAGGCCGCCGAGGAGCGGATAGGTCGAGCCGGCCGACCAGCCGCCGAGCACGATGCCGTAGGCCGCGACACCCGCGACCGCGAGGACGAGCAGCGCGGCGACCGGCAGGTCGGTCAGCTGCAGGGGCGTGTGGTGGCCGAACATCCAGACCATGCCGCCGAGCGGCATGATCGAGAAGGCGACGAAGGCCATCGACGCGAAGATCACCGGCGCGATGGTGAAGATGAACGCGTCGGCGGCCTTGGGCCGCACGTCCTCCTTGAGCATCGACTTCATGCCGTCGGCGAGCGTCTGCAGCAGGCCGAAGGGGCCGTTGCGGTTGGGGCCGGGACGCTGCTGCATCCGACCGATGATGCGGCGCTCGAACCAGATGACGAGCAGCACCGAGACGAGCAGGTAGACGAAGAGCAGGAGCGCCTTGACCACCGACAGCCACAGCGGGGTGTCGCTGAAGTCCGCCGCCACCGGCTTGTCCGCCGCGGCGGACAGCGCGCCCAGCCCGGCGAGCGTGGAGAACCCGGTCATGCCGCACCACCCTTGGTCACGGAGACGATCGCTCCGGCTCGGCCGGAGAGGCTGCGCAGGTCACAGCTCTCCGAGTTGGTCGGCAGCCACACGACGTGGTCGACCATGTCGTGGACGAGCACCGGCACGGTGACCCGCACGTCGTCGGCGCTCACGGTGACGAGGTCGCCCTCGGCGACCCCGAGGCCCTGCGCGGTGACCGGCGAGACGAGGGCCCGCGGCGCCCGGGCGGTCCCGGCCAGGAAGGGCTCGCCGTCCTGCAGGGTGCCCTTGTCGAGCATGAGCCGCCAGGTGGCGAGCACGAGCTCGCCGGTCCCCGGCTGCGGCACCGGCGCACGGCGCACCCGCGGCGGGTAGCCCTGGGCGCGGGGTGCACTCGTGGACTCCAGGGAGCGGCGGGCCTCGGCGACGGTGCGGGTGCCGAGGAACTCGCCCATCTCGTCGGCCAGCATGTGCAGCACCCGGTGGTCGGGCAGCGCGGTCGTGTCGAGCGAGGCCTCGAAGGGACGCACGCGCCCCTCCCAGTTGACGAAGGCACCCGCGCGCTCCGCGTGCGGGGCGACCGGCAGCACGACGTCGGCGTGCTCGGTGACGCTGCTCGGCCGGATCTCGAGGGAGACGACGAAGGCGCGCTCGAAGGCCTGGGCGGCCAGCGGCTCGGCGAGGTCGTGGGCGTCGACGCCGCCGACGACGAGTCCGCCGAGCGTGCCGTCGGCCGCGGCCCGGACGATGCCGGCCGTGTCGAGGCCCTGCTCGCCGGGGAGGCAGCCGGCCTCGATGGCTCCGCGCTCGCCCGCGCGGCGCGGGACCCAGGCGATCTCGGCGCCGGTGGCGTCGGCCAGCTCGGCGACCGCGGCCAGGGCGCCGGGGACGGTCGCCATGCGCTCGCCGACGAGGATGAAGGCACCCTCGCCGCGCAGCGCGGCGTGGGCCGTGGCGATCGGGTCGCCCTCGGCGCCGGGGGCGCTCGCGCCGGCCAGCGCGGTGAGGACCTCGGTCTCGGTCCCCGGGGCGGAGGGGATGAGCGTGCCGCCCAGCTTGTCGAGACCGCGGGTGGCCAGGGGCGCGATCGCGTGGATCGAGGTCTTGGCCTTGCGGTAGGCCTTGCGCAGCCGCAGGAAGAGGATCGGGCTCTCCTCCTCCGGCTCGAGGCCGACGAGGAGCACGGACCCGGCCCGGCCGAGCCGTTCGTAGGTGACGCTGCCACTGGTGGGCGTCGTCCCCGCCACGTGTCGCAGGAGGAAGTCGCGCTCCTCCGCGGAGTGCGGGCGGGCGCGGTGGTCGATGTTGTCGGTCGCCAGGACCGAGCGGGCGAAGGTCGCGTAGGCGTGGGCGTCCTCGACGCTCACGCGGCCACCCACGAGGACGCCGTGGCCCTGCGCGGCGCGCAGGCCGGCCGCGGCGGTGGCGAGGGCCTCCTGCCACGAGACGACGCGCAGCACGCCCCCTTCGTCGCGGACCATCGGCAGCTCGAAGCGGTCACCCAGGTTGGCGTAGGCGAAGGCCCAGCGCCCCTTGTCGCAGTTCCACTCCTCGTTGACCTGCGGGTCGTTGCCGGCCATGCGCCGCAGGACCGTGCCCCGGCGGTGGTCGGTACGAAGGGAGCAGCCGTCGGCGCAGTGCTCGCAGACGTCGGGGGTGGAGACGAGGTCGAAGGGACGCGACCGGAAGCGGTAGGCCGCCCCGGTGAGCGCCCCGACCGGGCAGATCTGGACGGTGTTGCCCGAGAAGTAGGACTCGAAGGGCTGCTCCTCGTAGATCCCGACCTGCTGCAGCGCCCCGCGCTCGACGAGCGCGATGAACGGGTCGCCGGCGACCTGGTCGGAGAAGCGGGTGCAACGGGCGCACAGGACGCAGCGCTCGCGGTCGAGGAGGACCTGCGAGGAGATGTTGATCGGCTTGGGGTAGGTGCGCTTGACGTCCTCGAAGCGCGAGGTGGCCCGGCCGTTGCTCATCGACTGGTTCTGCAGCGGGCACTCGCCACCCTTGTCGCAGACGGGGCAGTCGAGCGGGTGGTTGATCAGGAGCATCTCCATCACGCCCTGCTGCGCCTTGTCGGCCACGGGCGAGGTGTGCTGGGTGCGCACCTGCATGCCCTCGCTCACCGTCATGGTGCAGCTCGCCTGGGGCTTGGGCATCGGCTTGACATTGCCCTCGCGGTCCGGCGTCGCGACCTCGACGAGGCACTGCCGGCAGGCGCCGACCGGCTCGAGGAGCGGGTGGTCGCAGAAGCGCGGGATCTCGATCCCGGCCTCCTCCGCGGCGCGGATGACGAGGGTGTCCTTGGGCACCGCGACGGCGATGCCGTCGATGCTGAGGTTGACCAGCTCGGGCCGGGCCTCGGCCACGGTCTGGTCCTTGTCGCTCGTGGCGGTCATGCGGATACCTGCTCCTTGGCGAAGAGCGTCGAGGCGGCGGGCGGGAAGAGTTCCGCGGCCGGCGTGTGGCAGCCCGCCTCGAACTCCTCCCGGAAGTACTTGACGGCGGAGGTGATCGGGCTCGTGGCACCGTCCCCGAGGGCGCAGAAGGAACGGCCGAGGATGTTGTCGCAGATGTCGACGAGCTTGTCGATGTCCTCGGGGGTGCCCGTGCCGTGCTCGATGCGCTCGAGGATCTGGGCCAGCCACCACGTGCCCTCGCGGCACGGGGTGCACTTGCCGCAGGACTCGTGCTTGTAGAAGTCGGTCCAGCGGCTCACGGCGCGCACGACCGAGACGGTGTCGTCGAAGATCTGCAGCGCGCGCGTGCCGAGCATCGAGCCGTGGGCGGCGACGGACTCGAAGTCCAGCGGGACGTCGAGGTGCTGGTCGGTGAAGATCGGCGTCGACGAGCCACCGGGCGTCCAGAACTTCAGCGGGTGGCCCGGGTCGCGCATGCCGCCGGCCATGTCGATGAGCTCGCGCAGCGTGATGCCGAGCGGCGCCTCGTACTGGCCGGGGTGCTTCACGTGCCCGGACAGGGAGAAGATGCCGAAGCCCTGGGACTTCTCGGTCCCCATGTCGGAGAACCACTCGGCGCCCTTGCGCACGATGAGCGGCACGGAGGCGATCGACTCGACGTTGTTGACGACCGTGGGGCGGGCGTACAGGCCGGCGACGGCGGGGAAGGGGGGCTTGAGCCGCGGCTGGCCCCGTCGCCCCTCGAGGGAGTCCAGGAGGGCGGTCTCCTCGCCGCAGATGTAGGCACCGGCACCCGCGTGCACGGTGACGTCGAGGTCGAAGCCGGTGCCCAGGACGTCCTTGCCGAGGTAGCCCGCCGCGTAGGCCTCCTCGACCGCGCGCATGAGGCGGCGGTAGACGTGCACGACCTCGCCGCGCAGGTAGATGAAGGCGTGGTTGCAGCCGATGGCGAAGGAGGTGATCGCGACGCCCTCGACGAGGAAGTGCGGGGCCGCCATGAGCAGTGGGATGTCCTTGCAGGTACCCGGCTCGGACTCGTCGGCGTTGACGACGAGGTAGCGAGGGCCGCCGTCCGGCGGGGGCAGGAAGCCCCACTTCATGCCGGTCGGGAAGCCGGCGCCGCCGCGGCCGCGCAGGCCGGAGTCCTTCATCGACTGGACGAGGTCCGTCGGGTCCGTCTGCAGCGCCTGCCGGAGGGCGGCGTACCCGTCGTTGTCCTCGTAGGTCCCGAGGGTCCAGGACTGCGGGTGGTCCCAGAACTTCGTGAGGATCGGCGTCAGCGTCGTCACTTGTCGTCCTCCTTGGCCTGCTCCTGCGCGTCCTGGCCACCGGGACGCTCGTCGGGCTCGTTGACCGGGGTGTCGACGGAGCCCTGCTCGCCGACGGCGATGCCGTCGAGGGAGGCGCCGGCGGCGTCCGGGCTCGTGGCGACGGCGTCGTCACCGGGGGCGGTCCACCCTTCGCGCCTGGCCAGCTCCACCCCGCGCAGGGACGCGGGCCCGGCGCCGACGCCCTCGTCGGCCAGGCCGTCGGGGAAGCCGGCGAGGACGCGGGAGACCTGGGTGAAGGTGCACACCCGGCTCGGTCCGCGGGTCGGCGCCACCGGGACGCCGGAGCGCAGGTCGTCGACGAGCCGCACGGTCGACTCGGGCGTCTGGTTGTCGAAGAACTCCCAGTTGGTCATGACGACCGGGGCGTAGTCGCACGCGGCATTGCACTCGATGCGCTCGAGGGTGATCTTGCCGTCCTCGGTCGTCTCGTCGTGGCCGATGCCGAGGTGCTCGCTCACCGTGTCCCAGATCTGGTCGCCGCCCATGACGGCGCACAGCGTGTTGGTGCAGACACCGACGGTGTAGTCGCCGTTGGGGTGGCGCTTGTACTGGGTGTAGAAGGTCGCGACCCCCGAGACCTCGGCCGTCGTCAGGCCGAGGGTGGTCGCGCAGAAGTCGATGCCACGACCCGTGACGTACCCGTCCTCGCTCTGCACGAGGTGCAGCAGCGGCAGCAGCGCCGAGCGCGGCTGCGGGTAGCGGGCGATGACCTGCTCGGCCTCGACGGAGAGCCGCTCGAGCACGTCGGCGGGGTACGGCTCCTTGCTCTCCGAGGGCACGTGCAGGTGCCCCGAGGCGGTCTGCTCACCGAATCCTGAGCTCATCGGTCGACTCCTCCCATCACCGGGTCGATGGAGGCGACGGCGACGATGACGTCGGCGAGGTTGCCCCCTTCGCACATGGCCGCGACGGCCTGCAGGTTGTTGAAGCTCGGGTCCCGGAAGTGAGCCCGGTAGGGGCGGGTACCGCCGTCGGCGACGACGTGGCAGCCGAGCTCCCCCTTCGGCGACTCGACCGCGACGTAGGCCTGGCCCGGCGGGACGCGGAAGCCCTCCGTCACCAGCTTGAAGTGGTGGATCAGCGACTCCATCGAGGTGCCCATGATCTCGCGGATGTGGTCGAGGCTGTTGCCCATGCCGTCGCCGCCCACGGCCAGCTGCGCCGGCCAGGCGATCCGCTTGTCGGCGACCATGACGGGGCCGGGGTTGCGCTGCAGCTCGTCGGTCACCTGCTCGACGATCCGCAGGCTCTCGCGCATCTCGTCCAGGCGGATGCAGAGGCGGTCGTACGCGTCGGCACCGGTGCGGGTGACGACGTCGAAGTCGTACTTCTCGTAGCCGCAGTACGGGCTGAGCTTGCGCAGGTCGTGCGGGAGCCCTGTGGAGCGCAGGACGGGACCGGTGATGCCCAGGGCGGTGCAGCCCGTGAGCGAGAGGACACCGACGTCCTTGGTGCGACCCTTGAAGATCGGGTTCTCGAGGAGCAGCTTCTCCAGCTCGCCGATGCCCCGGCGCACCTGCGGGACGGTCTCGCGGATCTTGTCGATCGCACCGTGCGGCAGGTCGGAGGCCACGCCGCCGGGGCGGACGTAGGCGTTGTTCATCCGCAGTCCGGTGATGTTCTCGATGACCGAGAGGATCCGCTCCCGCTCGCGGAAGCCGATCGTCATGATCGTCGTCGCGCCCATCTCCATGCCGCCGGTGCCCAGGCAGATGAGGTGGCTCGAGATGCGGGTGAGCTCCATCATCAGCACGCGGATCGCGCTGGCCCGCTCGGGGATGTCGGCGGTGATGCCCAGGACCTTCTCGATCGCCAGGCAGTACGCGGTCTCCTGGAACATCGGGGTCAGGTAGTCCATCCGGGTGCAGAAGGTGACCCCCTGCGTCCAGGTGCGGAACTCCATGTTCTTCTCGATGCCGGTGTGCAGGTAGCCGATGCCCGCGCGGGCCTCGGTGACCGTCTCGCCGTCGAGCTCGAGGATCAGGCGGAGCACGCCGTGGGTCGAGGGGTGCTGCGGACCCATGTTGAGGACGATGCGCTCCTCGGGGTTCATCCCGAGCTCGCCCATCTCCTGGTCCCAGTCACCCCCCTGGACGTTGACGACGTGGCCCTCGGCGAGGTCGTCGGCACCCGGGGTCGAGTGCACCCCCGCACTGTGCGTGTACGTGGCCATCAGCTGTACGACCTCCGCTCGTCGGGCGGCGGGACGGTGCCGCCCTTGTACTCCACCGGGATGCCACCCAGCGGGTAGTCCTTGCGCTGCGGGTGCCCGGCCCAGTCGTCCGGCATGAGGATGCGGGTGAGCGCGGGGTGCCCGTCGAAGACGACGCCGAACATGTCCCACGTCTCCCGCTCGTGCCAGTCGGCCGCCGGGTAGGTGGCGACGACGCTCGGGACGTGTGGGTCGGCGTCGGGTGCGGTGACCTCGACGCGCAGCCGGCGGCCGCCGTGCGTGATCGACAGCAGGTGGTAGGCGACGTGCAGCTCGGCGCCCTCGTCGTGAGGGAAGTGCACGCCGGAGACCGACATGCACATCTCGAAGCGCAGGTCGGGCCGGTCACGCAGCGCGCGCATGACGACCGGCAGGTCGTCGCGGTGCACGTGCAGGGTCAGCTCGTCGGCGTGGACGACGACCCGCTCGAGCAGGTCACCACCCGTCGCGTCGGCGAGACGGTCGACGACCTCGTCGTACCAGCCGCCGTAGGGGCGCTGGGCGGCGCCGGGGAAGGCGACCGTGCGCTTCAGGCCGCCGTAGCCAGAGGTGTCCTGGCCCTCGCGCGCGCCGAACATGCCCCGGCGCTCGTCCCGGACGACGGGTGCGCGCTCGGGCGGGACCTCCCCTTCGCCCTCGGGCCGGACGTTGGTGTACTCGACCGGACGGTTGCCGCCGACGAGACCCGAGGTGTCGGGGAAGCCCTTGTTGGCCGTGCCGCCGAGGCCCGGACCCGTGGGGTGGACGCCGTCGGGCGCCGGCGTGCCGACGTCCTTCTTCTCGTCGCTCATGCCAGGAGGTTCCTTCCGAGCAGGCCCTCGTGGTCGTGCGTCGGGGGCTGCAGCTCCGTCGGGGTGGCGCCGAGCGCCGCCTGCTCCGCGGCACGGGCCGCGGCGACCCGGTTGACGCCCAGCGGCGTGCTCTGGATCTGCTCGTGGAGGGTGATGATCGCGTTGAGCAGCATCTCCGGTCGCGGCGGGCAGCCGGGCAGGTAGATGTCGACCGGGATGATGTGGTCGACGCCCTGGACGATCGCGTAGTTGTTGAACATGCCGCCGGAGCTGGCGCACACGCCCATCGAGATGACCCACTTGGGGTTGGCCATCTGGTCGTAGACCTGGCGCACGACCGGGGCCATCTTGTTGCTCACCCGGCCGGCGACGATCATCAGGTCGGCCTGGCGCGGCGTCGCCGCGAAGCGCTCCATGCCGAAGCGCGCCAGGTCGTAGTGCGGCGTGCCGACGGCCATCATCTCGATGGCGCAGCAGGCCAGGCCGAAGGTGGCCGGCCAGATCGAGGCCTTGCGCATGTAGCCGGCAAGGTGCTCGACCGTCGTGAGGGCGATGCCCGCGGGCAGCTTCTCCTCGAGTCCCATGTCTTGTCTCCGTCCTCGTCAGTCCCACTCGAACCCACCGCGACGCCACACGTAGGCGTCGGCGATGAAGAACGCGTTGAACAGGAAAAGCACCACGGCACCGAGGGTGAAGGCCCCGAGCTCGTCGAACGCGACAGCGAAGGGGTAGAGGAAGAGCGCCTCGATGTCGAAGATGATGAAGAGCATCGCGGTCAGGTAGTACTTCACCGGGAAGCGACCACCCTCGGATGCCTGCGGCGTCGGCTGGATGCCGCACTCGTAGGCCTGGGCCTTCGCCGCGTTGTAGCGGGCCGGGCCCACGACCAGGCTCGTGCCCACCGAGACGATGGCGAAGCCGAGCCCCAGCAGGAACAGGATGAGCAGCGGGATGTACGGGTTCATCGCTGCGCCTCGCTTTCTGACATGTGATGCACGCCACCGATCCTAGGGGTGGCCGGCAGCACGCCGACGCCGGGCTCACGCATTGGGAGCCACCTTGGTCATGAGCTGGACGAGCCGGTCGTCGAGACCGCCGCCCTTCTCCTCCGGGAGGTTGGCCATGAGCTTGAGCATGAACTTCATGAGGGTCTGGCGCGGGAGGCCGTACTTCGTCGCCAGGCGCATGATCTCGGGCTTGCCGATGAGCTTGGCGAACTGCGCGCCGAGGGTGAAGTAGCCGCCGTGCATGTCCTTCATCCGGCCGACGTAGGACTGGAGCACGCGCTCGCGGTCCGCGGCGGTCGGCCGGGCGAGCGCCTGCACGATCGTCTCGGCAGCGGCGTGACCGGCCTCGAGGGCGTAGTCGATGCCCTCGCCGTTGAAGGGGTTGACCATGCCGCCGGAGTCACCGACGAGCATGAGGCCGTCGGCGTAGAGCGGCTGGCGGTTGAAGGCCATCGGCAGCGCCGCCGCGGTGATCTCGCCGGTGATCGTGTCCTCGTTGATGCCCCACTCGGCCGGCATCGTCTCGACCCAGCGACGCATGACGTCCTTGTAGTCGGTGCGGCCGAAGGCCTCGGAGGTGTTGAGGACGCCGAGGCCGATGTTGGAGCGGCCGTCGTTCAGGCCGAAGAGCCAGCCGTAGCCCGGCATGAGGATCCGGCCGCCGTCGGGGGTGGTGGACCACAGCTCGAGGTGGCTCTCGAGGTAGTCGTCGTCGTGGCGCGGGGTCTCGTAGTACGCGCGCACCGCGACGGCCATCGGCCGGTCCTCGCGCTTCTCGCGGCCCATCTTCACCGACAGGCGGGAGGAGACGCCGTCCGCGGCGACGACGACGGGGGCCCGGTAGGTCTCGGTCTCGCCCGTGGCGCGACCGCGCTCGTCGACGACCTTCGCGACGACGCCGACGATGCGCCCCCCTTCGTCACGCAGCGGCTCGGAGACATTGCGTCCCTCGAGGAGCTCGGCCCCGCTCGACGCGGCGTGGCGGGCGAGGACCTCGTCGAGGTCCTGGCGGGCGCGGACCATGCCGTACCCGGGGAAGGAGGTGACATCGGGCCAGTCGAGCTGCAGCCGCATGCCGCCGCCGATGATCCGCAGGCCCTTGTTGCGCGCCCAGCCGTCGGTCTCCGACAACGGGATGCCGAGGTTGATCAGCTGGCGGACCGCTCGGGGGGTGAGCCCGTCCCCGCAGATCTTGTCCCGGGGGAAGCGGGACTTCTCCAGCAGGACGACGTCCTTGCCGGCCTTCGCCAACCAGGCCGCGGTGGCGCTGCCACCCGGTCCGGCCCCGACGACGATGACGTCGACGCTGCGGCCACCCTCGGCCGCCGGCAGTGCACTGGTCACGAAACTTCCCTCAGCTGCTTGTGAAGCATTTCACGATCGCCGGGAAGCCTACTCTTTTGGAACAACGAGGCGGACACAGGTTCACCTAACCTGCGGGCGCGTCCGGACGAAGGGGGACTCAGCCCGCCTTGACGGCGCGGTGCAGGGCGACGATCCCGCCCGTGAGGTTGCGCCACTCGACCCCCGACCATCCGGCGCCCTCGATCATCCGGGCCAGCGGCTCCTGCGCGGGCCAGCTCTGGATCGACTCGGCGAGGTAGACGTAGGAGTCCGGGTTGGAGCTCAGCCGGCGGGCGACGGGCGGGAAGGCGGCCATGAGGTACTCGCTGTAGACCGTGCGGAAGGTCTTGTTGACCGGCTGGCTGAACTCGCAGACGAGCAGGCGCCCACCCGGTCGGGTCACGCGCAGGAACTCGCCGAGCGCCACCTCGGGCTGCACGACGTTGCGGAACCCGAAGGACATCGTCACCACGTCGAAGGACGCGTCGGCGAAGGGCAGGCGGGTCGCGTCCGCGGCGGCGAAGTCGAGCTCGGGGCTCTGCTTCAGGCCCTGGCGGAGCATCCCGAGGGAGAAGTCGGCGGAGGCCACGTGGGCGCCCGCCGCGCGCAGCGGGAGGGAGGAGGAGCCGGGACCGGCGGCGATGTCGAGGATGCGCTGGCCCGGCCTCGGGTCGATGGCGGCGACCACGGCCCGACGCCACAGCCTCGTCTGCCCCAGCGACAGGACGTCGTTCATCAGGTCGTACTTCGCGGCGGTCTCGTCGAACATCGCGGCGACGTCCTTGGGGTCCTTCTGGAGGGTGGCGCGGCTCATGTGCTCATCCTCGCACCCGCAGTCGTACGCTGGACCGCGACATGACCTCTCCATCGCCCGCCGACGTCCCCTCCACCTCCGGCGTCCCGCACCCCGCGCTCGTCGTGCGGACGGTGTCCGTCCCCCTCCCCCGCGTCACGGACCTGCTCGGGCTGCTGCCCGAGCCGGACGACGCGGGCGACATCGTCTCCTGGGTCCGCAAGGGCGAGGGCCTCGTCGGCTGGGGCCGGGTCGCGACCTTCCGGGCGACGGGTCCGCACCGTTTCGAGCAGGCGCAGGAGTGGTGGCGCGAGGTCACCGCCGAGGCGATCGTGCGCGACGACGTCGACGAGCCGGGGACCGGGCCGATCGCCTTCGGGTCGATGGCCTACTCGCGCCGCTCCCTCTCCGAGTCGGTGCTCGTCGTCCCCGAGGTCGTCGTCGGCCGTCGCGGCAACCTCGCGTGGGTCACGACGATCACGACCGACGCCACGGTGCCCCCCGCGGACCAGGTGCTCGCTCGCCAGCCCGCGCCGCACGGCCCGGGACCGGTGGCCTTCGCCGACCGGGACCTCACCGCGGAGCGCTGGGCCGAGGCCGTCGAGGAGGCCGTCCGCCGGATCAACGCCGGCTCGCTCGACAAGGTCGTGCTCGCCCGCGCCGTCCAGGCGACCGCGCAGAGGCGCATCGACCCGCGGTGGCTGCTGCAGCGGCTCGCCGCGGACTACGACACGACGTGGGTCTTCGCGGTCGACGGCCTCGTGGGCGCCACCCCCGAGATGCTCGTGCGGCTCGAGCGCGGCCTCGTCACCTCGCGCGTGCTCGCCGGCACGATCCGGCGCACGGGTGACGACAGCCACGACCTCGCGCTCGCCGGGTCGCTGGCCCGCAGCAGCAAGGACCTCGAGGAGCACGAGTACGCGGTGCGCTCGGTCGCGGACGCCCTGACCGACCACACGTCCTCGATCAACGTGCCGGACTCCCCCTTCGTCCTGCATCTCAACAACGTCATGCACCTCGCGACGGACGTCGCGGGGGTCGTCGACGACGACTCGACCTCGCTCGCCCTCGCCGCGTCGCTGCACCCGTCGGCCGCCGTGTGCGGCACGCCGACGCCGGTCGCCGACGGGGTCATCGCCGAGCTGGAGCAGATGGACCGCGGGCGCTACGCCGGGCCGGTGGGCTGGATGGACGCCTCGGGCGACGGCGAGTGGGGCATCGCGCTGCGCTGCGGCTGGTACGAGGACGCGACCTCGCTGCGCCTGTACGCGGGCTGCGGGATCGTGGCCGGGTCGGTCGCCGGGGACGAGGTCGCCGAGTCCGTCGCCAAGCTGCTGCCGATGCGGACGGCGCTCGGCGGCTGACCCTGCGTGAGACTCGGGTCATGGCCGCAATTCCGGCCGGACAGGAGCCCTTTCCCGAGTCTCGGTGACGTGGACTGCCCGGGTCAGGCCAGGGCGGCGGCGACGGCTGCGCGCACTCGCTGACCGGCCGCGCGCCGGGCGTGGCCGGGGACCGGCACCCGGATGACGCGGATCCCCGGGCTGCCCTGGTGCAGCAGTGCGGCGAGCTCGTCCGGGGTGCGCGCCGTGGTCGAGGGCACCCCGTGGGCCGCGCAGAGCAGCCCGATGTCGCTGCCCGTGGGTGTCGTGAACAACCGCGTCATCGGCCCCGACAGCTCCGGCGCGCCGTACTCGAGCGTGCCGAAGATGCTGCCCCCGTCGTCGTCGAGCACGACGATCGTCAGGTCCGGGCGGGGCTCGGCGGGCCCGATGAGCAGGCCGTTGGCGTCGTGCAGGAAGGTCAGGTCGCCGAGCAGCGCCACGGTCGGCCCCGGCCGGGACAACGCGATGCCGACGGCGGTCGAGACGCAGCCGTCGATGCCCGCCAGCCCCCGGCTGGTGAGGACCTCGACGTCGGCGCGCGGGTGGGCGACGCCGTGCGCGAGGTCGCGGGCGACGCTCGAGCTGCCGAGGAAGAGGGCAGCGTCCGGTGGCAGTGCGTCGTGCAGGGCCCGGGCGACCGCGGGGCCGGCGGCATCGGTGGGGACGGCAGCGGCGAGGCGCTCGCCGGCCTCGCGCCAGGTCCGGGCGAGGTCGCTCTCCTCCCACCCGGGTCCCTCCAGCGACAGCGCGGCGAAGGGGTGCACCGCGGCCGCCGCGTGGGTCGCGTCGGCCCAGCCGTCGGCGCCCGGCTCTCCGGTGGTGACGACCTCGACCCGGACCCCGGGGGTGCGCGTGAGCGCCGGCACGGAGCGGCCGAGGGTGGGGCGCCCGACGACGAGCAGGCGCGAAGGGAGGTGCGCCGCCACCCAGTCCCTCGCCGTGAGGACGAGGTCGCCGTGGGGCAGGACGAGGTCGCTCGTGCCCGGCCCAGGCTCGGCGACGACCGGTGCGCCGTGGTGGCTCGCCCAGGCGAGCGCGGCGGCCCGGTGGTCGGCGGTGGGCAGCTCGCCGAGGACGACGAGGGTGTCGGGGTCGTGCTCGAGGGGGACTGCGTGCCCGGCGGTGACGGGGGCGGGGCCGGCCACGGCGACCCAGGGGTGGTCGCCCTCGCGACCGACCACGGGGTCGAGGTGTCCGCGACCGGGTGGGCGGTCGTTGTGCCCTCGACCCGTCGCGGGGGCGGCGATCGCCGTCGGCGCGAGCGGGTCGCGGTAGGGCAGGTCGAGGTGGACGGGTCCCGCGCTCCCCTGCCCGGCGAGGGCGCCGGTCGCGGCGGCGACGGCCCGGGCGGCAGCGGTCCGCCAGCCCGCGGCCTGGCGGGCGGGGTCGGCGGGCGTCTCGAGCTCGAGCGCCAGACGGACCTGCTCGCCGTAGACCCCGACCTGGCTCGTGGCCTGGTTGGCGCCGACCCCGCGCAGCTCCGGGGGCCGGTCGGCGGTGAGGAGCAGCAGCGGGACCGCGCCGTGGTGGGCCTCCAGGACCGCGGGGTGGAGGTTGGCCACGGCCGTCCCGCTCGTCGTGATGACGGCGGCCGGCCGGCGGGAGGTCTTGGCCAGGCCCAACGCGAGGAAGGCCGCGCTCCGCTCGTCGACCCGCACGTGCAGGCGCAGCCGTCCTGCCAGCTCGAGGTCGTGGGCCGCGTAGGCGAGCGGGGCCGAGCGGGAGCCGGGGCACAGGACGACCTCGCGGACGCCGAGCCGCGCGAGCTCGTCGAGGAGCACGCGCGCACCGGTCGTCGAGGGATTCACCCACCCGATCCTGCCACCCCGCAGGGTCGGTGTCGGGCGGGCGGGCTCCCCTCAGATCCGCTCGACGTCGTAGTCGATCGTCACGGTCGGCGTCCCGGCCGTCCCGACGAAGGGGGCTGCCCCCTGCCGCCACGCCGCGAGGGAGGGGTCCTCGCTCGCGTCGGCCAGGCGCGCGGTCTCGGCGTAGCGGCCGCTGTCGTGCGCCTGCGTCGCCCGGGCGTCCCGACCCAGGTCGTCGGCGAGGGAGCGTTCGACGGTCACCCAGCCGGCGCGGTCGGGGTTGGCCGCGCCCTCGAGACCGGGCACGAGGTCCTCGGTGTGCTCGAGGCTCAGCACCGACACGTCCTCGGGCACCCCGAGGGAGGCGACCGGGGCACCGGAGGTGACGACGTGGGTGATGCCCAGCCGTCCTCGCAGCTCCGGGTTCGCGGCGAGCGCGGCCGCGGTGATGCCGCCGTGGCTGTGCCCTGCGGCCATGACGCGTGGCGGTCCGCTGTCCCCGACCCGGCTGCGGGCGTCGGTGAGGGCCCGCTCGACGGCGAGCATCGAGCGGGTCGTCTCCCCCGCGAGGAGCAGGGCGTTGCTCGTCAGGTCCCAGGGGTTGGCGCCGGCCCGCGGGTCGAAGGTCTGCGTCCCCGGGATGTCCACGACCCAGGCCCAGGTGCCGTCGGCCTGGGGGATGCCGGTCACGCGCAGCCGCGACCCACCCGACGTCGGTCCGTCGGCCGCGACGAGGTCGGCGACGCCGCGGGGCGCCCGACCGACGCCTGCCGGTCGGGGCCGCAGGTCGACCCGGCGGCCCGACTCGTCGAGGACGGCGCCCTTCGTCGCGGCGACGACCACGGCGAGCGCGCCGGCGTGGTCGCGCGGCGGGTAGGGCACGCCGGCCCGGCCGCTGCGCCAGCCGAGCCACAGGCCGAGCACCGGCACCCCCTCGCCGAGACCGAGGAGCAGCCCGTCGAGGCCGTCGGCCGCGGCGGGGACGAGCCACGGGTGGTCGAAGAGGATCTCGTCGGCCTCCTGGCCGAGACCCAGCCCGATCGAGATCGCCGCCGCTCGGGCACCGGGCACGGTCATCACGGCCGCGACCACCGGCACACTCGCCAGCCCGGCCCCGAGGACGACCGGGGCCACCGATCGGCCGACCCACGCGCCCGCGCTCGTCGCGATGCCGTCGGTGAGGGCCTGGACGCTGTGTTCGGCGTCGCGGTAGGCGTGGACGGCCGCCGTCGTCGCGGCCGCGGTGGTGCCGACCTCGACCCCGACGGCGACGACCCCGGTGCACCGGCCGATGGCCAGCTCGGCGGTGACGGCCTCCACCGGGGCCAGCAGCCCGGCGAGCGCGAGCCCCGGGTCCACCGCGGCGAGGCCGATCGCCAGGCCCACCTCGCCGACGTCCAGCGCGATCCGCCGCAGGCGTCCCGCGGACTCCTCGAGCTCGTCGAGCCCGACCGACAGCCCGGCCGCGCCCCCGGTGACGCTGATCCCGCTCACGGCAGCACCCGGGCCGTGAGGTCGACGGCGCCGACCATGTGCAGGCGCGACTCGGCGACGGCCTGCAGGTGCCGCACGTCGGCGGCGGCCTGGCGCACGCGACGGGCATAGGTGGCGAGGTCGTCGGCGTGCTCGCCGACGACGTCGCGGTGCAGCCGAGCCGCCTCCCCCTGCCAGCTCGTGGCCGTCGCGCTGCGCGCCTGCACGGCGCACGCGTCCAGCCGGTCGGCGTGGCGCTCGAGCCGCACCGCCACCGCTGTCAGCTCCCCCGGGAGCAGCCTGTCGATCCCCGTGTCCATGGGTCCACCCCACCCCTTGGGCAGGGCGGGCGGGACCCCCTTCGCGCTCCTGTGGACGAAGGGAGCGCCACCACCGGGCCTGTGGTCAGACGCGCGCCGCCCAGGCCGCGCGGACCCGCTCGCGCCACCAGTGCTCCCGGGCCGGCGACGCGGCGTGCGCGGCGAGGAGTCGCGGGTCGGGGGCGACGTCGCGGACCGGCAGGGCACCGGCCACGGGGAGGAGGGGCTCACCCGTCACGTCGGCGGCGAGCAGGGCGCCGGTGCCGAGCCCGCACGCGTGGTGGAGCTCGGGCAGCGCGGCGGCGAGGGCGACACCGGCGCGCAGGCCGACGCTCGAGTCGATGGCAGAGGAGACCACGGCCGGCAGGCCGCACTGCTCGACGACGCGCAGCGCGGAGGCCACCCCGCCGAGGGGCGCGACCTTGACGACGATGACGTCGGCCGCGCGCAGGCGGGCGACCTCGAGCGGGTCCTCCGCCTTGCGGATGGACTCGTCGGCGGCGACCCGGACGTCGACGCCCTGGTGGGCGAGCTCGACGCGCAGCCGAGCGAGGTCGCGCACGTCGGCGCAGGGCTGCTCCGCGTACTCGAGGCCGTACTGCGCGAGGAGGGACAGGCTGTCAGCGGCCTGCGTCAGGGACCAGCCGCCGTTGGCGTCGACGCGGATGCGCGCGTCCGGCCCCATGACGTCGCGGACGGCGGCAACCCGGTCGAGGTCGTCGCGCAGGTCCTGGCCCCGCTCGGCGACCTTGACCTTGGCGGTCGTGCAGCCGTCGTAGCGGGCGAGGACGGTCGCCACGTCGGCAGCGGGGACGGCGGGGACGGTCGCGTTGACCGGGACCTCGTCGCGCACGGGCTGCGGCCACCCGTCCCAGGCGGCCTCGATCGCCGCGTCCAGCCAGCGCGCGGCCTCGGTCGGCCCGTACTCGAGGAAGGGCGCGAACTCCCCCCACCCGGCGGGTCCGCGCACCAGCGCGACCTCGCGCTCGGTGACCCCGCGGAACCGGGTGTTGAGCGGCAGCGTGACCACGTGCAGGCCGTCGAGCAGCTCCTCGACGGATGCGAGCGCGGTCATCGGTCCCGGCTCGAGAGCACGCAGAACTCATTGCCCTCGGGGTCGGCGAGGACGGTCCAGGTGACCTCCTGCTCGTCCTGGCCGACGTCGACGCGGGTGGCGCCCTGGGCCAGGAGCGTCTCGATCTCGGCGTCGCGCTCCTGCTCGACGTGAGGCGCCAGGTCGAGGTGCAGGCGGTTCTTGATCGTCTTGCCCTCGGGCACGGGGACGAAGACGAGCGAGGTGCGCAGGCCCTGCCAGGTCGCCAGGTCGTCGACCGGGTCCTCGGTGTGCTCGGGCGGCACGACATTGGCCTCGTACTCGTCCTCGTAGCCGATCCGCCACCCCAGGACGTCGGCCCACCACCGCGCAAGGGCTCGGTGGTCACGCGCGTCGATCGCCGTCTGGTACCAGTGCAGTGCCATGCACAGGACGGTAACCCGCGCTCGGCCCTCACCCGGCCGTCGCCGCCGCCCGGGCCGTCTCGGTCTCGAGGAGCACGTCGCGCAGGCTCATCAGGTCAAGACGAAAGCGGCTGACGAGGAAGGCCGTGTCACCCAGGACGTACACGTCCGGCACTCCCGGCGGCCGCTGCCCGTGGCACCAGGCGTCACCCCCGAGCGTGATCGCGAGTGCCCGGGAGCGGTCCTGGTAGGACTGCACGGGGACCCCCGCGAGGTAGTCGCGCACCCTGAAGACGGCCGCGCCCCCGACGAGGCCGTTGGCCTTGGCCGCGCAGTGGATGATCCCCGCCGCGACCCGGGCCGGCTCGGCGGACCGCCACCGTTCGAGCAGCCGCGCCCGGGCGCTCGCGGCGAGCAGCCGTCGGTAGACCGTGGGCAGCTCGGCGGCCGCCAGCGGCGGCGGGCCGGACGCCATGAGGACCGCGTCGATCGAGCGCACCCATCCCGGCGGGACCGGGCCGGCCAGCGCGTCCGGGTGCAGTGGCTCGTCGACCGGCAGTGGGTCGCCGACGAGTCGCTCGAGCTCCTCCGGCCCACCGACGACCCGCTGGAGCCAGCCACGCATCGTCTGCTGCGGCACCGGCTCGCGCAGCCCGTACGTCAGGTCCTCACCGGGCGGCGGGACCGGCCCCCACTCATCGCCCATGACCGGGCCGCCGCCACCGCCGTCGATCCCGTACAGCCATCGGTCCGTCATGTCGCGTCCTCTCGCCCGTGACGGTCCGGGTGACCGGCCACAGGTCCACCCCACCGGCTGCGGGAGGCGAGGGGGACCCCCTTCGGCGGGCTGTGGACGGACGCCGAGCGCGGCGGGGGGCTGGGGACGGGCGTAGGGTCGCTGCCCGTGGACATCGCCCTGACTCTCATCGCGATCGCCGTCGCGATCGTGCTCATCATCCGCTTCAAGGTCGACCCGGTGATCTCGCTGATCATCTCCTCGGTCTTCCTCGGTCTGTCCGCGGGGGTGGGGGCCGAGGGCACGGTCACGGCCATCACCACCGGCTTCGGCGAGATCATGGGCGAGGTCGGTCTGCTCATCGGCTTCGGCGTGCTCATCGGGTCGCTGCTGCAGGCGACCGGCACCTTCCGGGCGCTCGTCGAGATCATCGCGCGCCGGGTCGGCGGCAAGCTGCCGTACGCGATGACCGCGGCGCTGTCGGCGATCTTCCCGTCCATCTACGTCGACGTGCAGGTCGTCCTCGCCTCCCCCATGGCCCGCCAGGCGGCGCCGGTCGTCGACCGCAAGCGCGGCCTGCCGTGGCTCGCCGGCGCGATCGGCATCGGGATCTTCGCCGGGTACGTCTTCGTCGTGCCGGGCCTGGCCGCCGTGGCCATCGCCGGCCAGCTGAAGCTGCCGCTCGGCGAGTACCTGATCTTCGGCGCCCCGATCGGCGTCGCGACCGCGCTGATCACGACCTTCCTCTTCCGGCTGCTCCTGCAGACCCGCTTCTGGGACGAGACCACCGACATCGATGCCGACGAGGAGGAGCACCCCGACAACCCGGGGCACCGCGCCTACCTCGCCCGCGCCGCGGCCGAGGCCGCTGCGGCCCGTCCCGGCGCCGGGTCCGGTGCGACAGCGGGGTCCGGCGCAGCACCGACGGTCGACGGCGTGGACGCCGACCTCGAGGACCCCGACGCGGTGCCGGACCGCGCGCTGCGCCTGCCGCTGCTGCTGCGCCTGTCCCCGATCCTCGTGCCGCTCGTGCTCATCGCCTTCGGCGCCTTCATGGACCTCTTCGACAAGAGCAACGCGACGATCGCCTTCCTCGGCAATGCCAACATGGCGCTGTTCATCGGCCTGCTCATCGCCTTCCTCATCGGGCGCGGCGCGCTCGGTGGGGACGGCACGGAGGCCGCTCTCTCGCAGGGCTTCCGGACCACCGGCGAGATCCTGCTCATCACCGGCATCGGCGGCTCGCTCGGGGCCGTCATCACCGAGACCGGGCTCGACGCGTCCCTCAAGCAGCTCTTCTCGGCCGACGCCAGCGCCCCCGTCCTCATCACCGTGCTGCTCGCGTGGTTCATCGCCGCGCTGCTGCACTTCGCGATCGGGTCGGTCTCGGTCGGCGCGATCACCGCGTCGGGCATCATCAGCCCGGTCGTCGCCTCGACCGGGGTCGAGCCGGTCGTCGTGGCCCTGGCCATCGCGTCCGGCGCGATGTTCGCGCTGCACGTCAACAGCAACTTCTTCTGGATGTTCAAGAGCCTGCTCGGTCTCTCGACCAAGGGCGCGCTCAAGACGCTGACGCTCGCGACCTCGCTCGGCGCGGTCGTGTCGTTGCCGTTGGTGCTCCTGGCGAGCATCGTCGCCTGACGCGGGGAGCCCCCTTCGTCGTCGTGACGAAGGGGGCTCCCCGGCGGCGGTGCGCGACGGTCAGGCCGCGACGCGCTCCCGCTCGGGGGCGTCGACCTGCGTGACGGCGCGACGACCGGCGAGGACCGCGTCGAGAGACCAGGCGCCGGGGCCGGCGACGGCGAGGGCCGCACCGATGCCGGCGAGCAGGAGGACGAGCTCGTAGCCGCCCTCCCCGACGAAGAAGCCCGCCGACAGGTGGACGACGAAGAGCGCGCCGAGCATGACGAGCGCGTAGACGGCACCGACGACGCGGGTGCCGAGGCCGAGGACGATCAGGACGCCGCCGACGAGCTCGACGAGCAGGGTCAGCGGACCGGTGACGCCGGCGAGCGGTGCACCCATCCCGGCGAACATCTCACCGACGCCGCCGAAGCCGGCGGCGGTGAGCTTCTGCCAGCCGTGCAGGAACATGGTCAGGCCCATGACGATCCGCAGGATCACGAGGGCGAGGTCGATCTGGGTGCGGCGCATGCGTCGCGTCCTTCCAATTGATTGCAACTACAACAGTTGTCACTTTAATCATCATCGGGTCCGCTCGCCAAACCGACGGTCAGTAGGCTCGCCCCCGTGAGCGCACTGGACAACGTCAGCGAGACCTTCGACCCGCAGGCCTGGGAGGTGGTCCCCGGGTTCGAGGACCTCACCGACCTCACGTACCACCGGGCCAAGGACGTCGGGTGCGTGCGCATCGCCTTCGACCGGCCGGAGATCCTCAACGCCTTCCGCCCGCACACCGTCGACGAGCTCTACCGGACCCTCGACCACGCCCGACGCACCCCCGACGTCGGCGTCGTCCTGCTCACCGGCAACGGTCCGACCCCGCGCGAGGGCAGCAGCGCGACGACCGAGGGCTGGGCCTTCTGCACCGGCGGGGACCAGCGGATCCGCGGCCGCTCCGGCTACCAGTACGCGGCGGACCCGACCGGCGACGACAGCGTCGCGGGCATCGACGAGCGCCGCGTCAAGGCCGAAGGGGGGCGCCTCCACATCCTCGAGGTCCAGCGCCTCATCCGCACCATGCCCAAGGTCGTCATCGCGCTCGTGAACGGCTGGGCAGCCGGCGGCGGCCACTCGCTGCACGTCGTGTGCGACATGACGCTCGCCAGCCAGCACGCGCGGTTCAAGCAGACCGATGCCGACGTGGGCTCCTTCGACGGCGGGTACGGCAGCGCCTACCTCGCGAAGATGGTGGGGCAGAAGCGCGCCCGGGAGATCTTCTTCCTCGGCCGCGCGTACACCGGCCAGGAGATGTACGAGATGGGCGCCGTGAACGCGGTCGTCGACCACGCCGAGCTCGAGACCGAGGCGCTGACCATGGCCCGCGAGATCATGGCGAAGTCCCCGACCGCGATCCGCATGCTCAAGTTCGCCTTCAACCTCACCGACGACGGGCTCATGGGCCAGCAGGTCTTCGCCGGCGAGGCGACGCGCCTCGCGTACATGACCGACGAGGCGGTCGAGGGGCGCGACCAGTTCCTGGAGAAGCGGGACCCGGACTGGTCGCCCTTCCCCTGGTACTTCTGATCGGGCGATGACCCCGTGCCGATCACACCCCTGCCCCTCCCCGCCGGACCAGAGGTCCTCGAGTCGCTCCCTTCGCTCGAGCGCGCGCTGACCGGCACCGCGCCGCTCCACCCCCACGCACCGGGTGAGATCCCGAGCCTGCCCGGGGGCGACCTGCCGCCTGACCTCGCCGTCGCCATCGCGACCTCCGGCTCGACCGGCACCCCCAAGCTCGCGCTGCTCACCGCGGCCAACCTCATCGCGAGCGCGGAGGCGACCGCCGAGCGGCTCGGCGGCCCGGGTCAGTGGCTGCTCGCCCTGCCGCCGCACCACGTCGCCGGCCTGCAGGTCCTGCTGCGCAGCATCGCCGCCGGCACGACGCCCGTCGTCCTCGACCCGGCCGCCGCGGGCGGCGCCTTCGCCTTCGTCGAGGCCACGGCGGGCATGCACGGCGACCGCCGGTACACCTCGCTCGTCCCGACCCAGCTGGGCCGGCTCGTCGAGGACCCGCTCGGGCTGAAGGCGTTGCGACGCTTCGACGCGATCCTCGTCGGCGGTGCCGCCACCCCCGCGACGCTGCTCGACCGTGCGCGCTCCCTCGGTGTGCGCGTGGTGACGACCTACGGGATGTCCGAGACCGCCGGCGGCTGTGTCTACAACGGCGCGCCGCTCAAGGGCGTCGCGGCGCGCACCGGGGCCGACGGGGTGCTCGAGCTCGGCGGTCCGGTCGTCGCGCACGGGTACCTCGGTCTCGAGACGGACGCCTTCCGCAGCGAAGGGGGCCAGCGCTGGTTCCGCACCGGCGACCTCGGCTCGGTCGACGGCCAGGGGCGGGTGAGCATCACCGGCCGCGCCGACGACGTCATCAACACCGGCGGCCTCAAGATCGCGCCGCGCGTCGTCGAGGAGGCCGTGCTCGCGCACGTCCCGGCCGTCACCGAGGCCGTCGTCGTCGGCCTCCCTGACCCGGAGTGGGGGCAGTCCGTGGCCCTCGCCGCCGTCACCTCCCCCGGCGGCCCGCCGGTCGGGCCCGTCCCCGATGCCGGCGTCGCCGAGATCCGCGAGATGCTCCGCCCCCACCTCGAGCCGGCCGCGCTCCCCCGACGGGTCCACGTCGTCGCCGAGCTGCCGATGCGCGGGCCGGGCAAGCCCGACCGCGCCGCCGTGGCGCGTCTGCTGGGAGGCTGAGCGCCTCGTAAGATCGCCTGTCGTGGCCACCTTCAAGCAGTGGGCCGCGGGCGCACGCCCACGGACCCTCCCCGCAGCAATCGCCCCCGTCATCGTCGGCACAGCCGCAGCGGCCGCACACCGGGACCTCGAGCAGGGGACGAAGGGGGCCAACCTCGGTCTCGCGCTCCTCGCGATGATCGTCTCCTGCTGCCTGCAGGTCGGCGTCAACTACGCCAACGACTACAGCGACGGCATCCGCGGCACGGACGAGGACCGGGTCGGCCCGGTCCGCCTCGTCGGGCAGCGCCTGGCGGAGCCCGGCAACGTCAAGATCGCCGCCTTCACCTTCTTCGGTATCGGGGCCTTCGCCGGCTTCGCCCTGGTCGCCCTGAGCCAGACGTGGATCCTCATCCCCGTCGGCGTCCTCGCGATCATCGCCGCGTGGCGCTACACCGGCGGCGACAACCCGTACGGCTACCGCGGGCTCGGCGAGGTCTACGTCTTCATCTTCTTCGGCCTGGTCGCCACGCTCGGCACCCAGTACACCCAGCTCAACATGATCACCCCGGTCGGGGTCCTCGGCGCGATCGGCGTCGGCGCCCTGGCCACCGCGATCCTCGTCGCCAACAACCTGCGCGACATCCCGACCGACTCGGTCACCGGCAAGAAGACCCTCGCCGTGCGCCTCGGCGACGCGCGCACGCGCCAGCTCTACGTCGGTCTCTTCGGCGTGGCCATCGTGTGCACGCTGCTCATGGCCTTCTGGCGGCCGTGGGCGCCCATCGGCCTCCTCGGCCTCGTCATCGCCTGGCCCGGCATCCAGGCCGTCCGCTCCGGCGCGACCGGCAGGGCACTCATCCCGGCGCTGGGCCTCACCGGCTTCGCCGAGGTCATGTGGGCGGTCTGGCTCTTCGCGCCGCTCGCCCGCTGATCCTCTGCCGCGGGCGAGCACAACCGGTCGTGCTCGTGCATCTCGTGGTTGGATCTGCCACCGTCTGCAGCAGGACGACCTCCTGTGCACGCACGGTGAGGCGGCTCCCCCTTCGCCCCTCGCTCTGCACGACAAACCTCGCCTTCGCAAGAGTTTGAAACTCCTGCGAAGGCGAGGTTTATCGGGTCACCCGATAAACCTGAGGCCCCTGAGGCGACCTCAGCGGTAGGACTCAGGCCCCTCGTCCGAGGACCCGCGCGCGGCGTCCTCGACAGCCTCGTCGGTGTCGGTGCGCTCGGAGCAGGCGCGGGCCTTGGCGGCCTGGCGGGCCTGGATCTGCTCGACCATCTCGACGCGGAAGGGGCGGAGCACGATCGCGGAGATCACCATCGACGCGAGGGCGGCGATGACGACGAGCCAGGGCAGCTCATTGCCGTCGCGCAGGCCGAGCAGCCACAGCAGCGCCAAGCAGCCGAAGAAGATCAGGAAACGGAGCAGGGTGTAGCGGACCATGGGGTGACTCAGTGCCTCACTGCGCGTAGCTGTGCTGGCCGATGAAGTAGAAGTTCACGACCGTGTAGTTGATGACGATGCACGCGAAGCCCGCGATGGCGATCCAGTTCGCGGTGCGGCGCGAGGTGTTCTTCGTGGCGCGGGCGTGCAGGTAGGCGGCGTAGACGGTCCAGATGACGAAGGTCCACACCTCCTTGGGGTCCCAGTTCCAGTAGGCGCCCCAGGCCTCGCGGGCCCAGATCGCGCCGGCGATCAGGGTGAAGGTCCACAGCGGGAAACCGATGATGTGCAGGGAGTAGGACAGCTTCTCCAGCGCGGCGGCCGGCGGCAGCTTGCGCCAGAAGCGCTCGCCCCCGACCCCGCGGTCGCTCATGAGGTAGAGCGCGCTGATGATCGCGCCGACGACGAAGATGCCGACCGACAGGGTGGCGACCGTCACGTGGATCGGGAGCCAGTAGGACTTCAGCGAGGGCACGACCTCGTCGGCCTCGACGTACCAGGCGGTCGAGGCGACCATGAGCAGCAGCACGACGAAGGCGGTGACGAAGACGCCGAGCCACCGCACGTCGCGCCGCAGCCCGACGACGGAGAAGGTCGCCATCGCGAAGAAGGCGCCCGCGACGCTGAACTCGAAGAGGTTGCCGAGCGGGAAGCGCTCGACCGCGAAGCCGCGGCAGGCGAAGGAGACGAGCAGCAGCAGCGCGCCGAGCCACGAGAGCGACCCGGCGATGCCGGCGGCCTTGCGGGCGCGTGCCGGCGTCTCGGCGACCACGGGCGAAGGGGGCTCCTCCCCCTTCGCTGTACCGGCACCGACGCCAGCGGGCACCTTGGCACCGGCGCGCGTCTCGGCCTGCGCCCGCTCGCGCACGGGCACGGCCTGCGCGAGGTAGAGGGCGAAGCAGAGCATCGCCACCGTGATCACCAGCGCGGCCGAGGCCAGCGCGTAGTTGGCGTACTGGGCCAGCATCTCGTTCGTCATGATGTCCTCGATTCTCCCACGAGCTCGTCCCGGACCTCCGTGACCACGTCCGCCAGGCCCTCGTCGTCGTCCCGGCTCATCCCGCCGACGTCGACCCGCACGCCGTCCGCACCCTGGGTGAGGCGCACGAAGACCCGTCGCCGCTTGATCGTCAGCGTCACGATGAGGCCGGCGAGCGCCGCCAGCGCGGAGACGAGCGTCAGCTCCTTGCCCGGGTCGTGGCGGACCGAGAACCCGGCCCACCGCTCCATGCCGTCGAAGGTGATCGTGCCGCGGCCGTCGGGCAGCTTGGCGCCCTCGCCCGGGGAGAGCCACAGCCGCAGCTGGTCCTTGCCGTCGGTGGTCTCGACCTTCTGCATCGACGCGGTGTCGAGCGTGAAGACCGACTGCGGGCGGCCGTCGGGGAAGATCTCGCCGGTGTAGAGGCTCAGGGCGAGCTTCGGCTCCCGGGTGTCGGGGAAGAGCGAGATCGGTCCCTGCTGGGGGTCGATGTAGGCGGTCGGCAGGAAGAGCCCGACGAAGCCGAACTGCTCGGGCGTGCTCGCCGCGCCGACCTTGATCGCGCCGGTCGAGCGGTAGTTGCCGTCCTGGGCGAGGAAGGGGGTCGGCCCCTCGTAGAGCACCTCGCCGTCGGCGTCCTTGACCGTGACGACGGGCGCGTACCCGTTGCCGAGGAGGAAGACCGTCGCGTCGTCCATCTCGAGCGGGTGGTTGACCTTGACGACGTCGGTGTACTCCGTGCCGTCCGCGTCGGCGACCGAGACGCGGGCCTCGAAGTCCCGCGGCTGGCCGAAGGTCTGGGTGCCCGGTTTGCGGTCGTTGAAGTCGGCGGTCATCTCGTCGACCTTCACGACGAAGGGGGACAGCTTCGTCTCGTCGACGAGCGGCCCCGGGGCGTAGGTGTCGTAGCGCGTCACGGTGTTCACGAAGGAGTCGCCGGCGGGGACGATGACATCGGCCTTCCACCCCCACAGGTGACCGATGGCGACGCCGATGATCAGGGTGACGAGCGCGGAGTGGAAGACGAGGTTGCCGGTCTCCTTGAGGTACCCGGTCTCGGCGGAGACGGAGAAGTCGTCGTGGCTGGCCACGCGGTAGCGCCGTCCGCGCAGCACCCGGACCGCGGCCTCGCGCACGTCCTCGAGCGAGCCCTCGACGACGCCGTCGGCGTGCGCCTCGAGCCGGGCCAGTCGCCTGGGGGCGCGCGGCGGCCGGCCCCGCATGGCCCGCCAGTGCACGGCCGTGCGCGGGACGATGCAGCCGATGAGCGAGATGAAGAGCAGCAGGTAGATCGCCGAGAACCACGGCGAGGAGTAGACGTCGAAGGCTCCGAGCCGGTCGAGCCACGGCCCGGTGGTCTCGTGCCGCGCGAGCCAGTCGGCGGTGCGGGCCGGGTCGAGGCTGCGCTGCGGGAACACCGAGCCGGGGACGGCCGCGACGGACAGCAGCAGGAGCAGGAAGAGCGCCGTGCGCATGCTCGTCAGCTGCCGCCAGCCCCACCGCAGGTAGCCGACCACCCCGAGCCGGGGCTGGGTCACCTCGTCGCCGGACGTCACAGGACCACCTCCGTGTCCGAGATGAGGTGAACCTGCAGCCACTGGGTGATCGCGTCCCAGCCGCCCGTGAGCAGGAGCAGCCCGACCGCGATCAGCAGGACCGCGCCGAGCACCTGGATGGCGCGCTGCCGGCGGCGCAGCCACGCGGAGACCGGCGCCCACCGCTCGTAGGCGGCCGCGATGAGCAGGAAGGGCAGGCCCAGCCCGAGGCAGTACGCGACGGCGAGGATGACGGCCCGGGTGGTCGACGCGTCCCCGGCGAGGTTGAGCGCGAGGACGGCACCGAGCGTCGGCCCCATGCACGGCGCCCAGCCCAGGCCGAAGACCGCGCCGAGCACCGGCGCCCCGGCCAGCCCGGTCGCGGGCCTGATGGGCAGGCGGAGGGTGCGCTGCGACCCGGCACCGAGGAAGACGAGTGCCATGAGGATGACGAGCACGCCGCCGATGCGCATGAGCAGCTCGCGGTGCTCGACGAGCGCGCGTCCGGCCGTCGCGACGAACATCGACGCGAGGACGAAGACGGCGCTGAAGCCGAGGATGAAGAGCAGGGTCCCGAGGACCATCCGCCCGCGCGAGCGCTGCTCGAGCGCGACGTCGGACAGGCCGGTGACGTAGCCGAGGTAGCCGGGCACGAGCGGCAGCACGCACGGCGTCGCGAAGGAGACGAGCCCCGCGAGCGCGGCCACGAGGACCGCGAGCGGCAGGGCGCCGTCCGTGACCTGGTCGCTCAGCGCGGCGGGGACGGCTGCGAGCGGGGACAGTGCGGCGGGCGTCACTCCTGCTCAGCCGCCGTGTCCTCGACGAGCCCCACCAGCGTCGTCGTCGTCACCGGGCCGAGGACGACCGCGGCGATCCGGCCCTCGCGGTCGAGCACGGCGGTCGACGGCTGGGCGGTCATGGTGCCCTGCATGTCGAGGGCGGTCGTGCCGGTCTTGTCGTAGACGGAGGGCCAGACGAAGCCCCACTCCTTGGCCTGCGCCCGGCCGGTCGCCTCGGAGGACTCGCGGTAGTCGATGCCGACGAACTCGACGTCCTCCCCCTTCGTCTCCTCGTAGGCCTCGACGAGGTGCGGGGCCTCCTTGGCGCACGGCCCGCACCAGCTGGCCCAGAGGTTGACGACGACGACCTTGCCGCGGTGGTCCGCGCTGTCCCAGGTCCTGCCGTCGATCGTGCCGCCGGCGAGCTCGACCGGCTCGCCACGGTCCTCGGCGGCGACGAGGTGCGCCGACCCGTCGCCGTTGCGGGAGCCGACCTCCTGGGCGGCCCTCTCGGAGGCGGACTCGCCGGAGCAGGCGGCGACGCCGCCCGCGAGGGCGAGGGCGCTCACGGCGGCGACGAGGGTGCGGATCACGCGGGTGCTCTTCATCGGAAGGGGGTCAGGCTCCAGGGGTCGTGACGGCGTGCGCGTAGAGGTGCGCGGCCGGCTCGCTGTAGGTGACGTCGGTGACGCGGTCGCCGACGAAGGTGACGGAGGTCAGGGAGGCGAGGTTGCACTGCCGGCGACGAGGGTCGTGCCACAGGGGGCGACGCTCGAGGACGCTGCGGAGCGTCCAGATCGGCAGCTGGTGGCTCACGACGAGGGCCTCGCGGCCGCGCGCGTGGTCGCGGGCGTCCTCGACGGCAGCCATCATCCGCTTGCCGATGCCGCGGTACGGCTCGCCCCACGTGGGCTTGGTGGGGTCGCGGACCCACCACCAGCGGCGCGGGTCGAGCAGCAGGCGCTTGCGGAAGCGGCGCCCCTCGAACTTGTTGCCCGCCTCGATGATGCGCGGGTCGACGACGGCGGTGAGGCCGTGGTGCTTCAGGGTCGGGGCCGCGGTCTCCGCGGTCCGCTCCAGCGGGCTGTGCACGACGAGCGCGAGGTCGGCGTCGGCGAGGTGCTCGGCGACGACCTGCGCCATCTGCCGACCGAGGTCGGACAGGTGGAAGTCGGGCAGCCGGCCGTAGAGGATCCGGTCGGGGTTGTGCACCTCGCCGTGGCGCAGGAGGTGCACGACGGTCCGCTCGGTCCCGTCTGCGGTCGAGGGGTGCTGGGCGTGGGCCTCGCGGGCACCGGCGGCGGCTTCGCTGGCGGCGCCCTCGGCCTGGGCGGCGGACTCCTGGTCGAAGGGCAGGTCGGTGCCGGAGTCGGGCATCGGCTCGGTCATGCGGCGGATTGTCCCACCTCAGTCTGAGAGGGACCTGCGGTGGGCCACCACGGCGTCGTACAGCGCCTTCTTGCCGTGCCCGGTCGAGATGGCGACCGCGGCGCACACGTCCTTGAGCCGGCCGCCGTGGTCGCGGCGCGCGAGGACCTCGGCGACCGCGTCCTCGATCGGGATCGCGACGCGCTCCGCTCCCGCGACGACGATCGTGATCTCGCCGCGCACCCCGTCGGCGGCCCAGGCTGCGAGCTCGGCGAGCCCGCCGCGGCGCACCTCCTCGTAGGTCTTCGTCAGCTCGCGGCAGACGGCCGCCGGGCGCTCCGGCCCGAAGGCCTCGGCGAGCGCCTCGAGCGAGGTGGCGATGCGGTGCGGTGCCTCGAAGAAGACCATGGTCCGTCGCTCGGTCACGAGCTCCTGGAGCACCGAGCGGCGCTCACCGCCCTTGCGCGGCAGGAACCCCTCGAAGCAGAAGCGGTCCACGGGCAGCCCCGAGACCGCGAGCGCCATGAGGACCGCGCTCGGCCCCGGCACGCAGGTCACCGGCTGGTCGACGTCGATGCAGGCCCGCACGAGGCGGTACCCGGGGTCCGAGACCGAGGGCATCCCCGCGTCCGTGACGAGGACCACGCGCTCCCCCTTCGTCACCGCCTCGAGGAGGTCTGCGGTGCGGGACGCCTCGTTGTGCTCGTGGTAGCTGACGACGCGCCCCGTGAGCTCGACGCCGAGCTCGCCGGCGAGGCGCCGCAGGCGACGGGTGTCCTCCGCCGCGACGACGTCGGCTCCCGCGAGCCCCTCCCGTAGCCGCTGGCTGGCGTCGCGGGGGTCTCCGATGGGCGTGGCAGCGAGGACGAGAGGCATGCCCGCCATCATCCCAGCACGTCCGCCGCGCCCACCCCGCTCACCTACGATGGCGCCCATGGACCGGGGGATCGAGCTGCGCGAGCGCCTGCTCGGTTTCCGCCCCACCGACGTCCTGTGGGGCTGGCTCGGCCCCCTCCTCTTCGCCGTCCTCGGCGGCATCCTGCGCTTCTGGTCCCTGGGCCGCCCGCACCAGCTGGTCTTCGACGAGACGTACTACGTCAAGCAGGGCGTCTCGATGCTCGACTACGGCGTCGAGATGCAGTGGAAGGGGAAGGGAGAGGAGGTCGACCCGCTCTTCACCCACGGCACGACCGCCGTCTTCAAGACCACCGAGGGCGACATGGTCGTCCACCCGCCGGTCGGCAAGTGGGTCATCGCCTTCGGCGAGTGGGTCTTCGGCTCGACCTCGAGCTTCGGCTGGCGCTTCTCCGTCGCGCTGCTCGGCACGATCTCGATCCTCATGGTCGGGCGGATCGCGCGCCGGATGTTCGGCTCGAGCTGGCTCGGGGCGATCGCGGCCTTCCTCATGGCCTTCGAGGGGCACCACTTCGTCCACTCCCGCACCGGGCTGCTCGACATCATCCTGATGTTCTTCGCGCTCGCGGCCTTCGGCGCGCTGCTCGTCGACCGCGACTGGTCACGAGCTCGCCTGGCGCGCAAGGTCGCCGGGCTCCCGGCCGGTGGCTTCGGGACCGGGCCGTGGCTGTGGTGGCGGCCATGGCGGCTCGTCGCCGCGCTCTGCCTCGGTCTGGCATGCGGCACCAAGTGGTCCGGCCTGTACTTCTTCGCGGCCTTCGGCCTGATGACGGTCTTCTGGGACATGGGTGCCCGCCGCGCGGCCGGCGCCCGGCACTGGTGGAGCGCCGGGATCTTCAAGGACGGGGTCTGGGCCGGCGTCTCGATGACCGCCGTCGTCCTCGCGACCTACCTCGCGTCGTGGACCGGCTGGTTCCTCACCCGCACCGGCTTCAACCGCACCTGGGCGCAGGACAACCCCGGTGAGGGCGTGCAGTGGCTGCCACCCGCCCTGCGCTCGTTGTGGCAGTACCACGTGCAGGTCCTGCAGTTCCACGACAACCTGACCTCGCCGCACACGTACCAGTCCAACCCCTGGTCGTGGATGATCCAGTCGCGGCCGACGTCCTTCTTCTACGAGGCGCCGACCCGGGGCATGACCGGCTGCGAGGTCGACAAGTGCTCCAAGGCGATCACGTCGCTCGGCTCCGTCTCCATCTGGTGGGTGGCGACCGCCGCCCTGTTCGTCCTGCTCTACCACTGGGCGCTGCGGCGCGACTGGCGCGCGGGCGCGATCCTCGCCGGCTTCGTCGGCGGGTGGCTGCCGTGGTTCTTCCTGCAGCACCGCACGATCTTCACCTTCTACACGATCTCCTTCGAGCCCTGGGTGGTCCTCGCGGTCGTCTTCGTCATCGGGCTCGTGCTCGGGCCCCGGGGTGCGAGCGCCCGGCGCCGACGGGTCGGACACCTCGTCGTCGGGGTCTACCTGCTCGTCGTGCTCGCCAACTTCGCCTTCTACTGGCCGCTCTACACGGCCCAGGTCATCCCCTACGACCACTGGCGCTGGCGCATGTGGTTCCCGAGCTGGGTCTGACGGGGGTACCTCGTAGGGTCGGGGCCATGCACTTCCCCACCGTCGGCGGCACCACCCAGCGCGCGATCACCACCGCGGGTGACCTGCGCTCGGTGCTCACCTGCGAGTTCGGGGTGCTCGTCACCGCCGACGTCCTGCTGGGCCGTCGCGAGATCGTCCTCGCGGCCCCGGACCCGGTGCGTGAGCGCTTCGGCGACCTGGGGCGCGAGCGCGAGGCCGAGGTCACCGAGGTGCTGAGCCGTGAGGTCGGCGAGGGTGTCGTCCACGCCGACGGACTGCGACCCGAGGACCTGCCCGCCCTCCTCGCCGAGCCGGCGACCCGCCTCGTGCACCAGGCGCCGGTGCGCGGCGAGCGCTTCGCCGGTCGGGCCGACCACCTCCTGCGCGAGGAGGCCGGGTGGGTCGTCGCGGAGACCAAGCTCGCCTCCTCGGCCAAGCTCTTCGCGCAGCTGCAGGTGGCCTCCTACGCGCAAGCCCTCGCCGACGACGGGGTGGCGGTCGCCCCCTTCGTCCGGCTCTACCTCGGGGACGGGTCGGTCGTCGAGATCCCCCGCGAGGACCTCGCCGAGCACCTGGCCCGCGTCACCGGCCGGCTGCGGGAGATCCTCGACACCCACCAGGACGCACCGGGCCCCGTCGTCTGGGGCGACCCGCGGTGGAAGGCGTGCCTGCACTGCGACGCCTGCCGCGCCGAGATGGAGGCGCGGGGCGACGTCGGGCTCGTCCGCGGCGTGCGGCCGCCGACCCGCCTGCTGCTCATCGACGCCGGCGTGCGCTCGATGGCCGACCTCGCTGCCCGGACCGAACCCGTCGAGGGCGTGGCCCCCGAGACGCTCGTCGCGCTGTCGAGCCAGGCGCGACTGCAGCTCACGGAGCCCACGGACGCCCAGCCGCTCGCCTACGAGGTCCACGACCCGGCCGCGCTCGCGGCGATGCCCGCGCCGACGGACGGGGACGTCTTCTTCGACTTCGAGGGCGACCCCGTGTGGCGGGACGGGCCCGCGGACCACGTCGGGCTGGAGTACCTCTTCGGCTGCCTGACGCCGCAAGAGGAGTTCGTCGCCTTCTGGGCGCACGACCGGGAGCAGGAGCGCGCGGCGCTCATCGAGTTCGTCGCGTGGCTGCAGGAGCGTCGCCGCCGCTGGCCGGCCCTGCGGGTCTACCACTACGCGGACTACGAGAAGTCGGCGCTCACGAGGCTCGCCGCCCGCCACGGCGTGCTCGAGGCGGAGGTCGCGCAGCTGATCGCCGACGGGGTCTTCGTCGACCTCTACGCCGTGGTGAAGTCCGCCGTGCGCGTCGGCAGCGCCTCGTACTCCATCAAGCGGCTCGAGCCGCTCTACATGGGCGACGACCTGCGCGACGCCGACGGCGTGACCGCCGGCGGCGACTCGATCATCGAGTACCAGCGCTACCGGGAGGCCGTCGCCGCGGGTGACGACGCCGACGCCGCCGCCCGGCTCGAGGCCCTGCGGGCCTACAACGAGTACGACTGCCTCTCGACGCTCCGCCTGCGCGACTGGCTGCTGACCCACGCGGACTGAGGCCGGGGCGATCTACGCTGGGTGACGTGTTCCCCCTTCGGTCGTCGGCCCCCTCGGGGCCTGCGCAGGCGCGGCGCCGCCGGCTCGGGGCCGCCACGGTCGCCGTGGCCGTCCTGCTGACGGTCCTGCTCGGGGTCCGCACGGCCGACGACCCGGGGGAGCCCCTCACCGAGCCGACCGCGACGACCTCCGCGCAGCCGTCTCCCGCCTCGACCGGCCCGACGCCCACGTCGGCCAGATCCGGCCCGACGCTGCCGGCGTACGCCTCGTCCGGCCGGTACACGCGGATGCGCACCGGCACCCCGGTGCGCGGCACGTCCGGCCGGCTCGTGACCTACCGGGTCGAGGTCGAGCAGGGCGCAGGCGTCACGACGCGTGAGTTCGCGGACGCCGTCGACGCGACGCTGCAGCACCCCCGCGGCTGGACGGCTGGCGGGCACTGGCGCTTCCAGCGGGTCGTGCGCGCCCACCCCTCCCTGACGATCCGGCTCGCGACGCCGGACACCGTCGACCAGGCGTGCGCCGCCGCCGGCGCCGACACCGACGGCTACACGTCGTGCCGCGCCGGCGACCTCATCATGCTCAACCTCGACCGGTGGCACGTCGGCGTGCCGCACGTGCCGAGCCTCACCGGTTACCGCCACTACCTCGTCAACCACGAGGTCGGTCACGGTCTCGGGCTCGGGCACCAGGGCTGCACCGGCGCGGGCCGCACGGCGCCCGTCATGCTCCAGCAGACGCTCGGCCTGCGCGGCTGCCGCCCCAACCCGTGGCCGCGCTCGCAGTCCGGCCGCCTCATCACCGGACCGTCCCTCTGACACGCCCGGGGTGGACGGATCCGCGAAATGTCGGCATCGTCTGCCCCATGGCTGCTCTCGGAGAGACGACTCGATCGGGCGAGGCGCGGGCGGGGGCGGCAACCCCTTGGGTGATGCTCGCCATGGCGACCCTCGGGTTCGCCATCAACTTCTGGGCGTGGGCCCTCATCAGCCCCCTCGGGCCCCTCTTCCGCAAGACCGGGTACCTCGGGGAGCTCAGCGAGATGCAGGTCTCGCTCCTCGTCGCCGTGCCCGTCGTCGTGGGGTCCCTCGGACGGATCATCGCCGGCGCCATGACCGACCGCTACGGCGGTCGGGTCATGTTCCCCATCATCACGGCGCTGACGATCCTCCCGGTCCTCTTCATCGCCTTCATCGCGATCGACTCCTACTCGCTGCTGATCTTCGCCGGCTTCTTCCTCGGGATCGCCGGCACGATCTTCGCCGTCGGCGTGCCCTTCGTGAACGCCTGGTTCCCGCCCGCCCGCCGCGGCCTGGCGATCGGCATCTTCGGTGCCGGCATGGGCGGGACGGCGATCAGCGCGCTCACCACCGTGCGCCTCTTCGAGAAGGGGGCGGCCCTCCCCTTCGTCATCACCGCCGCCCTGCTCGCGGTCTACGCCGTCGCCGCGTGGCTGATCATGCGGGACGCCCCCGGCCGGGTCGCGCCGACGACGAGCCTCGGGCAGCGGCTGCGGGCCAACGCCACCCTCCCGGTCACCTGGATGGCCGGGATCCTCTACGCCGTGGCCTTCGGCGGGTACGTCGCCTTCTCCGTCTACCTGCCCGCGTACCTCATCACCGCGCACGACCTCGACGCGGCCGACGCCTCCTACCGGATGGCCGGGTTCGTCGTCGTCGCGGTCATCATGCGCCCCGTCGGCGGAGCGATGGCCGACAAGCTCGGCGCCATCCCCGTGCTCGGGGTGGTCTTCGCCGTCACCGCCGTGTGCGCCGCCATGGCCGCGGGCAACCCCCCGCTGCACGCCGGTGGCACCGTGGCCTTCCTCGCGATGGCCGCGGCCCTCGGTGCCGGCAGCGGTGCCGTCTTCGCCCTCATCGCGCAGGTCACCGACCCGACCCGGGTCGGTGGCGTCACCGGCATCGTCGGCGCTGCCGGCGGCCTGGGCGGCTTCGTCCCGCCGCTGCTGATGGGCTACGTCTACGGTCGCACCGACTCCTACGCGATCGGCCTGTGGCTGCTCGCGATCACCGCCGCCCTGACCCTCGCGCTGACCTTCGGCCCGGTCCGGCGCCTGGTGGTCGAGCAGCAGGCCTGAGCCGAGCACGCGGCGCGGCGGGAGAGAACTCATGGGCAGTCACTCCGCACCGCCGCAGCACGACCGCTTGCGGCGCCTCGCGCTGCTGATCATCACCCCCCTCGCGCTCCTGACGGTGGTCGGACTGGTCTGGCTCTGGCCCGCGGAGACCACCCCCGGCGGGCCGGGCGGCGGTGCGGCCGAGCACCAGGGCCGGGTCACCGCGGTCCAGCAGGAGGAGTGCACCGACGAGGCCCTCGCGCAGACGGCCGGCTGCGGCACGGCCACCGTGCAGCTGGAGGACGGGCAGGCCCTGGAGGACGTCCAGATGCCCGGTGCGGCCGGTGCACGGGATGTCTCCGTCGGCGACGACGTGGTGGTCCTCGGCTCGCAGCTCCCGGAGGGCTGGGCCTACGCGATCGTCGACCACCAGCGCGGCCCGGGGCTGTGGGTGCTGGGGCTCGCCTTCGCCCTGACCCTGATCGCCTTCGGACGGTGGCGCGGGCTGACGTCCTTGGCGGGCCTGGCCGTGACCTTCGTCGTCCTGCTGGCCTTCGTGGTGCCCGCGATCCTGGCGGGCGAGCCGCCGCTGCTGGTCGCCCTCGTCGGCTCGTCAGCGATCATGCTCACGGTGCTCTACCTGACGCACGGGTTCTCCCTGACGACGACGATGGCCGTGATCGGCACGGTGATGAGCTTCGTCCTCACCGGGCTCCTCGCCGCGGTCGCGGTGTGGGCCCTGCACCTGACCGGCATCACCGACGACGACACGATGGCGGTCCAGCTGACCCACGGCATCGACATGACGGGGCTGCTGCTCGCGGGGATCGTCATCGGCTCCCTCGGCATCCTCGACGACGTCACCGTCACCCAGGCGGTCACGGTCGACGAACTGGCCCGCGCCAACCCCGGGTCCGGGCCGCGCGAGGTCTACACGGCGGCGACCCGGATCGGGCGTTCCCACATCGCCTCGGTCGTCAACACGATCGTCCTGGCGTACGCAGGAGCCTCGCTTCCCCTGTTCATCCTGGTCGTGGCGAACAACTCGTCCTTCGGATCGGTCCTCACGAGCCAGTTCGTGGCGCAGGAGATCGTGCGCAGCATCGTGGCCACGCTCGGGCTCATCGCGGCGGTCCCGATCACGACCGGCCTGGCCGCGCTCGCGCTGCGGCACCAGCAGGACACCGGGCGACCGGTCGCTCCCTCGACGGGCCATCATCACTGACCACCGACCGGCTCGCCGGCTGGTCCCGCCGCCGACTCAGCGCACCACGCGGTAGCGCCACGCGACGACGCCGCAGGCGAAGGGCCGGCTCGAGACGAGCTCCAGGTCGACCCGTCGCTCCAGCTCGGGGAAGTACGGTCGACCACCGCCGAGGAGCACCGGGTACACGAAGGGCCGGTACTCGTCGATGAGGCCCTCGTCCGCGGCGTCCGCGGCGAGCACCGCGCCACCGATGGCGATCTCCTCTTCGCCCGGCTCCGAGCGGAGCCGGCCGATCTCATCCGCGAGCGAGCCGGTGGCGAGCCGGGTGTTGGTGCCGGTCACCCCGGTGAGCGTCGACGAGAAGACGACCTTGGGCAGCTCGCGCCACATCCGGGCCCACTCGGTCGTGGAGTGGTCCGTCCCGGGCTCCTGGTCGACGGTCTCCCAGTAGAGCATCGTCTCGTACAGGCGCCGTCCCAGCAGGTGCACGGAGGTCCCCCGCAGCTCCTCGATGTGCGCGGCGAAGACCTCCTCGTCGGGCTCGGACCAGTCGAAGCCACCGTCCGGCCCGACGACATAGCCGTCGAGCGAGCAGCCCATCGAGTAGGTCACCTGGCGCATCGTCGCCTCCCGGAGGTCGTGGGTCCACGACGCTACTGCCGAAGGGGGGCGCCCGTCACCCCTGTCGGTGCTCCCGGTCGACCGGCAGGCGCAGGGTGAAGGTCGCGCCGCGACCGGGGCCGGGGCTGCTCGCCGAGATCCCACCCCCGTGGGCCTCGGCGAGGGCACGCGCGATGGCCAGACCGATGCCCGACCCACCACCGTCTCGGCTGCGCGCCGGGTCGACGCGGTAGAAGCGGTCGAAGAGGCGGGGCAGGTGCTCGGGGGCGATCCCGGCGCCCGAGTCCGTCACCGTGTACTCCACCCAGTCGCCGACCCGTCGAGCCGCCACCAGCACCCGACCACCGCGCGGCGTGTGGCGCAGGGCGTTGTCGAGGAGGTTGCCGAGGACCTGCCCCATCCGTTCGGGGTCGACCGTCAGCGACCCCGCCGGCCCGAGGTCGCCGTGCAGCGACACCCCCTTCGCCGCGTACCGGTCGGCGGCGGCAGCCACGGCCGCCGTGACGAGTGCACCGGATTCGACGCGCCGCGGCCGGAGGTCGAGGCTGCCCTCCTCGGCGCGGCTGACGGTCCCGACGTCCTCGGCGAGCCGGCGCAGGCGACGGGTGGCATCGCGCAGCACCGACAGGGTCTCGTCGTCGAGATCACGCACCTCGTCCTCCACCGCCTCCAGGTGGGCGTCGATGGTGGCCAGTGGCGTGCGCATCTCATGGGCGAGGTCGGCGAGCATCCGTCGTCGGGTGGCCCGGGTGGACTCCAGCCTGGCGGCGAGGGCGTTGTAGCTGTCCGCGAGGACGGCGAAGTCCGCGCCCAGGCCGGGGTCGGCGATCCGGGCGTAGCAGCGACCTGCGGCGATCTCGGTGGAGGCGTCGGCGATCCGAGCGAGGGAGCGGCGGACCCGCCGACCGAGGTACCAGGTGACGGCGAAGGCCGCAGCCGACGCAGTGGCCAGGGCGACCCCGATCGAGATGAGCAGCGCCGACGCGAACGCCTGCTCGACGTGCTGCGTCTCCGACGCGGTGTGGGGGACGCCGGCTCGGTCGAGGTGGTCGTGGAAGATGCTCGGCCCGACCGCCGAGGCGACCAACCACGTGGTGAGGGCTCCGGCAGCCAGCACGAGTCCCTGGGCCAGCACCAGGCGGGTGGCGAAGCCGCCCTGCCACCGCGTCGTCCCCGTCCGGCGGACCGTGCCGACGCTCATTCGCCGGTCCCCATCCGGTAGCCGATGCCGCGTACCGTGCGCACATATCTCCCCCGGCCGGCGTCGTCGCCGAGCTTGCGGCGCAGGTGGGCGATGTGCACGTCCACGAGGTGCTCGTCGCCCACCCAGGTCCCGCCCCAGACCCGCTCGACGAGCTGGCGCCGCGAGAAGGCCGTCCCCGGGTGCCGGGCGAGGGCGTCGAGGACGTCGAACTCGGTACGCGTCAGGGCGATCGGCCGCCCGTCGAGCCACACCTCCCTGCCCAGCGCGTCGATCCGCAGGCTCCCGAAGGAGTGTCCCCGGGCCTCGTCGGTGGGTCCCGACGGAGCCCGGGGACGCCGCAGCATCGCGGCGACCCGGGCGACGACCTCGCGCGGGCTGAAGGGTTTGGTCATGTAGTCGTCGGCACCGACGGACAGCCCGATGAGGGTGTCGACCTCGTCGACGCGGGCGGTGAGCATGAGGAGGTAGCAGTCCGAGAAGGTCCTGATCCGGCGGCACACCTCCACCCCGTCCAGGCCCGGCAGTCCCAGATCGAGCACCACGACGTCGGGGTCCGTCGCCCGGGCCGCGTCGACCGCCTCGAGCCCGTCGTGGACCTGCACCACGTCGAACCCATCGCGCTCCAGGTAGCTGCCGATCAGCTGGGCGATCGTCACCTCGTCCTCCACGACGAGGGCCCGCAGCCCCGATGGTGGGCGTGACTCCATGTCTCATCGTGGCACCCCGGGTGGATCGCGTCGACGGCCCGGCACACCGCGCCTTCTTCACAGGATCTTCATGGAACGACGACCGGACGTGCCGGACGGTCGCGGGAGGCTGAGGTGTCAGGACGACGAAGGAGCTGAGGGTGATGATGGGTTGGTACAACGACGGGATGGGCTGGTTCGGCTGGATCCTGATGTCGTTCAGCATGATCGCGTTCTGGGCGCTCGTGGTCTACGTGGTGGTCGCGCTGCTCCGGTTCGGCCGGACCGACCAGAGCCAACGGTCCCGCGGTCAGGAGGCGATCGACATCCTCGACCAGCGCTTCGCCCGGGGCGAGATCGAGGAGCCGGAGTACCGGGCCCGCTCCGAGATCCTGCGCACCTCGGCCCACAGGACCTGAGGTCCGGGCACGACGGGGCATCACTCGTCTCCCTCCGCGGCTGGAGCCGTTGGCGTCGGAGTGGACCCGCGCGCCGCTGCGTATGCCCTCGCCAGCCATCCCTCGACCTGGTCGTCGATGTCGCGCACGGCGTGGAGCTCGAGGTGGTGCATGAACACCCCGCGCCGGGGTTCGACGACCTCCTTCCAGCGGGGGTCGAGGTCTCTCTCCGGGAGCACCAGGGAGAGCACCAGTGGCGCTCGACCTTCTCCCAGGTACTGCCCTGGCGCCCAGGCGAGGGCGAAGGTCCGACGGTCCCGGTAGGCGACCTGGCTCGTGGAGTGGCGCTCGGTCACCGGACCGAGGCGGAGGATGACGGGGCGCAGTGCGTCGAGGATCCTGCGGGAGTCCTCATGCGCAGCGAGATACTCACCGAAGTCCATGAGGGCATGGTGCGCGCCTGCGTCGTGCACCGGCAAGCCTCACCCCGAGCTGGTGCCCTCAGCTCGGAGGTCACCGACGGACCGCAGGTACCGGTCTGTGACCCGTGACTGGATGTGGCGCCCGACCGGACCCGCTGCGCGGGCGGGCCACGTCGCGGGTCGGGAGAAGGCCGTGATGGCGAAGACGACCGAATCGTCCTCCTGCAGCTCGAGGACGAAGGCTTCCTCCCCGCTCTCGGGGTGTCCGGGGAGGGTGCCGTAGGCGAAGCCCCGGCGCCGCGGCTCGTCCACGCGGTACACGACGCGGACGGGCGCCGAGATCACCAGCGGACCGACTCCCAGCCGCAGGACGGCCACCGCGCCCGGCACCACGACGTCCGGGGAGGCCCGCACACCCAGCCCTGCCCGACGATGCGCGTCCCACGTGAGCAGGGCCCGAGCGGCCTGGTCGAAGCGCGCCTGTCCTGTCCCTACGAGGCGGCTGCGGCTGAGCTCGGTGTACCCGTCCGGCACCTCACCGGTCCGGGTCCCGCCGCGCGACGGGTACGTCAGGTCAGCCGACCGCAGGCGTTCGGCCTGGCCGGGCGAGAGGGCGTGGTGGCTCACGGCGGCCATCGTGGCACGTGAAGCACGACGAAGGCCCCCGGCGATGCCGGGGGCCTTGCTGGTGGAGCTGAGGGGATTCGAACCCCTGACCTTCTCATTGCGAACGAGACGCGCTACCAACTGCGCCACAGCCCCAAGAACGTCGGTAACCATAACACCGTGATGACGCGGCGCCACAATCCGGGCGGTTAGAGTCGAAGACCCTGGACCGTGAGGAGTCGCATGACCGACGATCGTCGCCTGCGAGGGGTGCGGCTGCCCCGGATTCCTCGCCGACTTCCCCAGCTGCCGGCGGCGCCACCGGACGATCGACGGATCATCATCCAGACCGTCCCGCCGCCGCCGACCGGGTCGGCCACCGTGCCGCCGACCTTCCGCGCGGCCTCCGAGTGGGTGTGGCGCTCGTTGGTCATCGGCACCGGGATCCTCGCCCTGCTGTGGGTCGCCTCCAAGCTCACCGACGTCGTCTTCCCGGTCATCGTCGCGCTGCTGCTCGCGGCGCTGCTCGAGCCGGTCTTCCAGCACCTGCGGTACGTGCTGCCACGCGGCGCGGCGGCCGGCGTCACCGTGCTCGGGACGCTCGCGGGTCTCATCGCGCTCTTCAGCTTCGTGGGCAACCAGTTCGCCGACCAGCTGCCCGACATGACCCGACAGGTGACCCAGGGCGTCGACGAGTCCCGTCGCTGGATCGTCGACACCTTCGGCCTCACCGAGGGCCAGATCACGACCTGGCTGAGCGACCAGTGGGGCAAGGTGTCCGCCGGCGACCAGTGGTCGAGCCGGGCCGCGCAGGCCGGCCTGACGATCGGGCAGATACTCACGGGGTTCTTCCTCGCGATGTTCTCCCTCTTCTTCTTCCTCTACGACGGCGCCGGCATCTGGGCCTGGGTCGTGCGTCTCTTCCCCCGCGGCGCCCGCACCAAGATCCTCTCCTCGGGTGCGATCGCCTGGAACCAGCTCAAGGCCTTCACCCGCGCGACCGTCCTCGTCGCCGGCACCGACGCCCTGGGCATCGGGCTCGGCGCGCTCGTCCTCGGCGTCCCCTTCGCCTCCGGCGTCGCCCTGCTCGTCTTCGTCGGCTCCTTCATCCCGATCGTCGGAGCACTGCTGTCCGGGTTCGTCGCCGTGGCGCTCGCCTTCGTCGCCAAGGGGCCGATCACCGCCCTCATCATGCTCGGCGTCGTCATCGCGGTGCAGCAGCTGGAGTCGCACGTGCTCCAGCCCCTGCTGCTCGGCCGCGCCGTGCGCGTCCACCCGCTCGGGGTGATCCTCGCGATCGCCACCGGGATCATCGTCGGCGGGATCATCGGGGCGCTCGTCGCCGTCCCGCTCGCCGCGGTGCTCAACGCCGTGGGCCACAACCTGCTCGAGCCGATGCCGGACGACGTCGACCACCCGGACGACCTGACGACCCCCGCGCAGGAGGCCGAGATCGACGAGGACATCGCGGAAGCGGACGAGCGGTCACGGCTCGAGCCGGGGGACTCCCCCTTCGACGTCTGAGCGGGCGAAGGGCGAGCGACCGGGCAGGCGGTCGCCATCACCTCCACCCGGCCGTGAGGGACGGAGGACGAAGGGGGAGGTCAGCGCCAGCCGGCGATGGCCGGCAGCTCCTCGTCCTCGACCTCGATGACCTGCGGGACCTCGTCGGCGACGGGGGCAGCGGGCATCGGGGCGGGCGCGGGACGCTCGGCCCGGGCCTTCATCGTGTACATGGGCCGGGGCACCGGCGTCGGCTCCCAGGTGCCGGGCGCCGGCGGGGCCGACTGCACGGGCTCGTCGACCTCGACGGTGACCGGCGCGGTGCGCGAGGTGGCGGCGACGTCGTAGACGCGCTCGGCACGACGGTGGACCGGGGTGGGCTCCTGGTCGGTGGCGGCCGGCGCCTGCGCCTGGACCGTGGGACGCGCGACGCGCGCGGGACGGGGGGCAGCGGTGCGGAGGGGGGCGACGGCGCGGCGCTGCTCGCTGCGGGCGTGCGCCCGGGAGGCGCGCTCGGCCTGGACGGCCTGACGCAGCCAGCCGAAGGAGGCGACCGTGCCCACGAGCCAGGCGACGCCGACCCACCAGGGCAGCGGGCCGAGGGCGGCGACGAGCGCGACGACGGGCAGGAGGACGACCATCGCGAGCAGGACCAGGCCCCGCACCCGGCGCGGGGCACCGACGACCGGCTCGACGACCCGGGCGCGCTGCGGCGCCTCGGCGTGCTTGACGGTCACCTGGGGGCGCGCGGCGCGCGTGGGCGCCACGGCGTAGGAGCGGGGCACCGGGTCGGCCGTGCGCCGCAAGCGGTGGTCGTCCAGGACGCGCATCGCCGCGGAGAAGCGGTCGACGGATCGGACGGTGGCGAGGTGGTCGCGGCGCTTGATCCAGTACTGGAGCAGGTAGACAGCCCAGATCGCCACGACAAGGACGAAGATCAGGCTGCTCGGCTGCACGGACCCAACGCTAGGCAGTCGGAGCGCAACCGTGGCGCAGGCTACTCGGTGTGTCGCGCACGTGACGGGTGTTGTGGGTGTGACAAACGCGCGAGCAGCCCTCCGGGGCCGACCTCTTCGCGCACGACCGCGAAGGAGCGGCAGTCGCGCCACGCCCCGTCGAGGTGGAGGAAGGCCCGCTTGGTCCCCTCCTCGCGCAGGCCGAGCTTGGCGACGACCGCCAGGCTCGCTGCGTTCTCCGGGCGGATCTCGAGCTGGACCCGGTGCAGCGCACGGCCGTTCGGGTCCATGAGGTGGTCGACGAGGAGCGCGGTCGCGGTCGGCGCGTACCCGCGCCCGGCAGCCTCCTGCGCCACCCAGTAGCCGATGCTCGCCGAGCGCAGCGCACCCTCGACGATGCTGCTCGCGGAGACCATCCCGACGATCCGCTCGTCCACGACGATGACGAGGCTCAGGCCGGAGCCGGAGCGCGCCTCGCGCTGCAGCGCCCGCACGTAGCCGCGCCAGTCGGCGGCCATGTCCCGGCGCGGGGGACCGCCCGGCGGGACCGTCGGCTCCCACGGCGTGAGCCAGGCCGCGTTGCGGGCGCGCAGGCCGAGGAACTCGTCGCGGTCCCCCCTTCGCACGGGACGAAGGGTGATCGACTCACCCGACGGGGTGGTCCCGACGAGGACGACCTCGCGCGAGCGCCTCACTCCGACAACCGGACCCGGCCCTCCAGCCGGGTGCCGTCGGCGACCTGAGCCGGCTCCGTGGCCTCGACGACGACGTCCCCGACGGCGCTCACGTCCGCGCCGAAGGTCACGTCACCCTCGACGGCGAAGGAGGTGCACTGCCGCAGCGACGGGACACCGGACGGGAAGCGCGCGTCGAAGTCGGTGACGAACTTGTAGGCGTCGTCGAGACTGACCCGCGGCTCCTTGTGGTCGATGCGCGAGACGATGCGCGAGGTCTCGTCGAGCTCGAAGACGTCGCTGCGCAGCAGCAGCAGCTCGTTGGTCGTCTTGACCGGGCGGAAGCGCGAGCGCGGCACGCGCAGCGCCACGCTGCCCTCGAAGGCCTCGACCGCCGTACCCATCGCCGACTCGATCTGGATGATCCGCGGCGAGTCGGGCCGGGTCGGGTCGACGGTCTTGCGGTTGATGATGATCGGCAGGCCGAGGACGCCGTCGCGCGCGGTGAGCAGCGCGTCGAGCTCGTCGAGCCCCACCCACAGGTTGTTGGTGTTGAACCACTGGTGGCGGCCGGTGTCCTGGAAGAGGTCCTGCTCCTCCTCGACGACCATCGCCGACTCGCGCAGGATGAGCCGGCCGTCGCTCCTGCGGACCGCGACGTGACCGCCCTTGCGGTCGTTGACGGTTCGCTCGGCGACCTCGGCCGCGAAGGGGATGCCCTCAGCGATCAGCCAGGCCGCGATGTCGGGGTCGCAGGTGGCGCCGAGGTTGTCGGCGTTGGAGATGAAGGCGTAGCGGATGCCGGCGTCGCGCATCTGCTGCAGGAGGCCGGAGGCGGCGAGGGCCACGTACACGTCGCCGTGCCCCGGCGGGCACCACTCGAGCTCGGGGTCGTCGGGCCACTGCACCGGCTCGAGGGTCGCGGCGTCGAGCTTGGGCTCCATGTTCTGCAGGAAGTCCAGCGGCAGGGCCTGGCGGGCCAGCTGCGGGTACCGCTCGAGGATCTCGAGGGAGGCCTCGCGGGTGCGGAAGGAGTTCATCAGCACGAGCGGCGGCCGGCTGCCGTAGCGCTCCTCCAGCCCGACGAGCTGGCGGGCGATGACGTCGAGGAAGGTCAGCCCGTCGCGGGCGACGAGCGCCGACTTCGGCCCGGACATGCCCATGCTCGTGCCGAGCCCGCCGTTGAGCTTGATGACGGCCACCTGCGCGAGCGCCTGTCGACGCTCGTCGTCGGAGACCTCGATGGCGGCGAGCTCCGGCAGCTCGACGAGCGGCTCGATGGTCTCCTCGGGGATCGTGCCCTGCGCACCATCGGCGAGCTGGCGCCAGTAGTCCTCGAAGACCGCGATCGCGCGACGGTCGACCCCACGCTCGGTCATCTTCAGCACGGCGGACTCGGGCCCCTTCGCTGTCATGCCCGTCACCCTACGATGCCGTCATGGGACGGGGCAGCAGCGCGAAGGGAGATGCTCGTCGCCTCCTGCGCGCCCAGCGTCGAGAGCTGGCCGCCGCGCGGGACCTCGCCGCGGACGGTGCGGCCCTCGCCGCCGTCCTCGAGTCCGCGCTCGGCGGCGAGCCGCTCGCCGGTCTGCCGACGGGCGCGACCGTCCTGTCCTACGAGTCGCTCCCCCACGAGCCGCCGACCGCCGCGCTCAACGCCCGGCTGCAGCAGCTCGGCCTCCGCGTCCTCGTGCCGATCACGCTGCCGGACATGCGTCTCGAGTGGTGCGACCTCGCCGACGCGGGCCGCACCCCGCTCGGCACCGACGCCCCGACGGGCGCTGATCTCGCGCTCGTCCCGGCCCTGGCCGTCGACACGACCGGCACGCGCCTCGGGCAGGGCGGTGGCTGCTACGACCGGGTGCTGCCGGCGCTCCCCTCGTCCACGCCGGTGCTCGTGCTGCTCCACCCGGGGGAGCACACGGACGCCCCCCTCCCCCGCGACCCGCACGACGTGCCGGTCCGGTGGGTCCTCACGGCGGGCGGGCTCTCCCCCGCGTCCGAGGGGTCGGGGCCCCCGTGACCGCGGCCGACGCGGCCACCGGGTTCGGCCTGGCCGAGCTCTCGCTCGTGCTGCTCGCCGGCTCGCTCGTCATCGTCGTCTCGGTCGCCGCCGTGCGCCTCGCCTCCAGGGCGGGGTTGCCGACCCTCCTGCTCTACCTGGCCATCGGGCTCGCCGTCGGCAAGGAGGGGCTGGGCATCCCCTTCGACTCCGACCAGGCCGCGCAGGTGCTCGGGTACTGCGCGCTCGTGCTGATCCTCGTCGAGGGTGGCCTCACGACGAAGTGGTCCTCGATCCGCAGCTCCGTCGCCCCGGCGCTCGCCCTCTCCACCGTCGGCGTGCTCGTGTCCGTCGCGGTCGTCGCCGTCGCGCTCCACGAGATCCTGCACACGGACTGGCAGATCAGCCTGCTCATCGGCGCGATCCTCGCCTCGACCGACGCCGCGGCCGTCTTCTCCGTGCTGCGCGTCGTGCCCCTGCCGCGGCGGCTGTCCGGGATGCTCGAGGCGGAGTCCGGGTTCAACGACGCGCCGGTCGTGCTCCTCGTGACGGCGCTGTCGCTGCAGATCGCCCAGCCGGCCGAGGCCGAGCCGTGGTGGCGCATCGGGCTGCTCGCCGTCGCCGAGCTGGCGAGCGGCGCGCTCGTCGGCCTGGCAGTCGGGTGGCTCGGCGGCAAGCTCATGAGCCGGCTGGCGACGGGGACGTCGGGGCTCTTCTCGCTCGGCGTCGTCGCCATCGGCGTCCTCGCCTACGCGAGCGCCGCGTCGGTGCACGCCTCGGGGTTCATCGCCTGCTACCTCGCCGCGCTCGTGCTGGGCAACATGCACCTGCCGCACCGCCAAGCCGTGACCGGGTTCGCCCAGGCGCTCGGCTGGCTGGCGCAGATCGGGCTCTTCGTCATGCTCGGCATGCTCGCGACGCCGTCCGGCTTCATCGACGAGGTGCCGCGCGCGGTCCTCGTGGGGCTCGTCCTGCTCCTCCTCGCCCGACCGCTGTCGGTGATCGTCTCGCTCACCCCCTTCCGGGTGCCGTGGCGGGAGCAGGCCTTCATCTCCTGGGCGGGCCTGCGCGGGGCGGTGCCCGTCGTCCTCGCCACCGTCCCGATCACCAACTCGGTGCCGGGCGTCGAGTGGGTCTTCGACCTCGTCTTCATGCTCGTGGTGATCTTCACCCTCGTGCAGGGCCCGCTCATGCCGTGGGTGGCCCGCGTGCTCCGGGTCACCGAGCCGGCCCGTGCCTCCGGTGTCATCGTCGAGGCGATGCCGCTCGAGGAGCTCGGCGCGGAGCTGCTCGAGGTCGCGGTCCCGCCCGGCTCGCGGCTCGCCGGCGTCGAGGTCTACGAGCTGCGCCTGCCGCAGGGGGCGAACATCTCGCTCGTCGTCCGCGGCGACACCACCTTCGTCCCCGACGCGCAGACGCGGTTGTGGACCCACGACCGGCTCCTCGTCGTCACCCCGGGCAGCGAGCGGGAGGCGGTCGAGGCCCGGCTGCGTTCCGTCTCCCGGCACGGGCGTCTGGCGGGGTGGCGCGGCGACGTATGATATGCGTCGATATGCCTACCTATGCCTACGCCTGCGCCGACTGCGGCCACGCCTTCGACATCGTCCAGTCCTTCAGCGACGACGCGCTGACGTCGTGCCCCCAGTGCGGGGGCACCCTGCGCAAGCAGTTCAACGCCGTCGGCGTCGTCTTCAAGGGAGGCGGGTTCTACCGCAACGACTCCCGCTCCTCGGGCAACGGCTCGAGCTCGTCGAGCAGCTCGAGCTCGTCCGACGGCTCGTCCACAGCCCCCGCGGCGGCTGCCGCGTCGTCCACCGCGGACTGAGGCCCCCGCCGGCAGGCCCTCCCCGTCCCTAGCGTCGGGGCATGGCCTCATCCTCGCTCGCCCAGCACCTGCCCTCGCTCTTCGGCCCGGGACGCCGGGCCGCCTGGCGGCTCTCGCTCGTGCGCCGCGGGCTCGCCGCGGCTGCCCTGCTGCTGGCGCTGCAGCTCACGCTCGGTGCGGCTGCGCCCCCTTCGTCCCCGACGCCGGAGGCCGACGCCACCACGGGGCCGACGCTCTCGCTGCCGCTCGCCCTGCCCGCCGACCACCTGTCGGCCGGTGACGAGGTGGGCGTCTACCTGCCGGGCCGGGAGTCCCCGGTCGTCGCCAGCACCCGGTTCGGCGGCACGTCCGAGGCGCCCTCGGGTGGGTCCATGGCGCGGATCACCCTGCGCGACCAGGACGTCGGTCCGCTGCTGCGCCAGATGGCCCCGGACGGCGCGGGCGGTGGCGGATTCGTGCTCGTCGGGAGCGCACGACACGACACGACCGAGGCGGGATGAAACCGCAGGATCATGGTCCAGGGTCCAGACTTGGGGGTGAGTGGCGGGACCCACCCCGTCGCGACCCCTGTAAACCCATCCGAAAGGAGGCCCTCATGTCGGGCTTCAAGGACTTCCTCATGCGCGGCAACCTCGTGGAGATCGCCGTCGGTCTGATCATGGCGACCTCGTTCGGCGCGGTCGTCGCGACGTTCACCGAGCTGCTGCTCGCGGCCATCGCCAAGGTCATCGGCGCCAACCCGGACTTCTCCGCCTACAAGCCGGGCGGCCTCCCGGTCGGTGTCTTCATCACCGCCGTCATCGCCTTCCTCATCCTCGCCTTCGTCGTGTACTTCTTCGTCGTGAAGCCCTACACGCACATGCGTCAGCGCTTCGTCGCTGCCGAGGAGGAGACCACCGACGAGTCCGTCGAGCTGCTCCGCGAGATCCGCGACTCCCTGCGCGCCGGCCGCGCCTGAGTCACGCCACGCCACACCCGAAGGGGGTCGGTCACCGTCACGGTGACCGACCCCCTTCGGCGTGCTCCCCCGCGCCGAGACTCGGGGGATCTCCCCCTATCCGGGGTGGATTGCGGCCATCCCCCGAGTCTCGATCGCGACGTCCGGCGTCACTCCCAGTGGGGCGGACGCTGCTCGCGCAGCCAGCGGTCGTGCTCGGACTCGTCGGGGCGCTCGCCCCAGCCACGGTCGGTGTCGTCACGGGTCTGCTCGGGGCGGCGGCGCGAGCGCGGGTCGTCTTCCTCGGCCTGCTCGTGCTCGAGCTGTTGTGCCTCCTCTGCGCGGGCCTCGTCGTCCCGGGGCTCGTCCTCGTGCTCCTGCGGGTCTTCGCTCATGACTCCTCCATCGCCAGGGCTTCTCGGACGGCGCGCTGGACCCGGGCCTCCTGGCGGGCGGGGTCGGCGAAGATGTCGGTGGCCCACAGTCGCAGGTGGTGCCACCCGAGGTCGGTGAGGCGCTCGACGAGGATCCGGTCGCGCTGCCGGGTCGACGCCAGCCCGGCGTACCCCGGGCCGTCGACGTCGACCGCGACGAGCATGCGCGAGCGGTCCCTGGGGTCGGCGATCGCGATGTCGACGCAGTGCTCTCCCACGCCGACGTGCGTGCGCACGACCAGGTCGGCGGCCCGCAGCCGCTCGACGAACCCGGCCAGCAGCGGCGTGAGCTCGCCGTCGTCGCCCTCCTCGGCGGGCGCGGTGTCGGCGAGACCGGCGAGGAGGGTGCGCAGCGCGGCGTGGCCGGGCAGGCCGGCGCGCTCGCCGTCGAGGTCGGAGGCGTCGAGCGCGGTCACCCAGATGGCGGTGCGGCGGGCACGGGTCGCGGCGAGGAGCACGAGCTCGGCGCCGACGTCACCGCTCAGCGCGCCGAGGCGCTGGACGGCCCGGCCCTGCGGGGTGCGGCCGAACCCGAGGCTGACGACCACGGCATCGCGCTGCTCGCGCTGCCAGCGGTCGACGGGCTTGATGACCAGCGGCTCGGGCAGCGCGGCGATGGCCGCGGCGAGCTCGGGGTCGGACTGGAGGAGGTCGGCGACGGCATCGCGGATGCGCTCGGCATGCAGCTGCCCGAAGGTCACGACGCCGAGCGAGCGGCGCGGGTGGCGGGTCAGGTGGTGGCGGACGCGCTCGATGACGGCGGCCACCTCGTCGGCGCTCGTCTCGACCAGGCCGGTGCGCTCGTCGAGCACCCCGAGGCCCTCGACGCGGACGTGGTGGATGCCCTCGCGGGTGAGCGGCTCGGGCGGGTGCACGACCTCGCCGGCGGTCGCGTCGGAACCCAGCAGCCGCGCGACGCGCGGGCGCGGGTAGGCGCTGTCGCGGAGAGCGACGGTCGGCAGGACCGTGCCGGCGAGGACGGCGAGCGAGGTCCGCGGGCGGGCGGGCGCCGCGACCCCGGCGTCGGCGGTCCACGTGTCCGGGGGCAGCTGGCCGTGGTCGCCGATGACGAGCAGCTGCCCACCGCGGGAGATGCCCGAGATCGTGCGGGCGAGCGTCGTGCGGGAGGCGTCGTCGACGACGACGAGGTCGAACCGCTCCTCCCGGGGCAGCACCTGACCGACGACGAAGGGGGACATCGCCCACGCCGGCGCCGCCGCCCGCAGCAGCCCGCCCCACTGCGCGAACGCGTGGGTCCACGACGGCGGCGCGGCGAGACCCTGCTCGCACGCGGCGACCTCACGGGCGGCCCGCCGGTGCCGGCGGCCCTCGAGGTGGAACCGCTCACGCTGGCGGGTGGCCACACGGGCGGCGTTGGCTCCCAGGCTCGCCCGGTCGGCCTCGACGAAGGTGCGCAGCGCCTCGTCGAGGCCCGCACCGGTGACGGAGGCGAAGCGCTCGTCCCGGCCCGCCTCGGCGAGCACCGAGGTCCACCAGACGAAGAGCACCTCGTCCGCGACGGCGCGCGGCTCGACGGTGCGGGTGGCGAGGTCGTCGACGAGGGGCCCGAGGCCGCGCCTGCGCAGGTCGTCGAGGTCGTCGATGACCTCGGGCACCACCCGGGCGCCGGCGACGTCGTTGGCCAGCTCGTCGAGTCGAGCGGTGAGGTCGTCCCACGGGACGTCGAGCAGGTCGTCGCCACCGACGACGGATCGGACGTGCGTGAGGTCGGCGTACACGCGCTCGTAGGCGGTGTGCGCCCGGTCCATCTCGGCCGGGATGCGCGGGCGACCGCCGCCCCCGGTGAGCCGCGACCAGCTGCGGCGCTGCTCGGCCGCGAGACGAAGGGCGGCGTGGAGGTCCTCCGGCGGACGGCCCGGGCGGAGCAGCCGGCGGGCCTGGGCGCGCAGCCGGCGCCGCTCGATGACGCCGAGCGGCTCGCCCTCCGGGTCGGTGCCCTTGGGCCCGGTCGCCGCGAGCAGGTGCTCGAGCGGTGTGTCGAAGACCTCGGGCCGGAAGACCTCGAGGGTGTCGCGGATCTCCTCGATGCCCGCGAGGAAGCGGCCGTGGTCGGCGGGGCACGCGGCCCGCGGCTCGGCGATGTCGCGGAAGACGTCGCGCACGGTGGCGCGCAGGGAGGCCAGGCTGCCGCCCTTCCCGCGCAGCCGCTCGAGGGCGGCGAGCACCTCGTCGACGTCGTCCTGGGAGTGCAGCTCGGCGCCGGCCCACGGCTCGTGGTCGCGTCCGGGCCGCCAGGCACGGCGGTGGGCGACGCCGGTCAGCTGCCCGACGAGGGCGTCCCTCCCTTCGGTGTCGAGGGAGGCGAGGACCCGACGGTCGAGACGGACCCGGGAGCGCGGCGCGGGGCGACGGGCGCCCAGGCCGACGATCGCGTCCTGCGCGTCGGCGATCGAGACGCCCCACGGCTCGCGTGGCTGGTGCATCGCCCTCGTGTGCCCGTCGAGGACGCGGGCGGCCTCGGCGGCCCGTTGGCCCGGTAGGTCGAAGGAGCGCGGGGACTCCGGCGGGCGGCTCGGCCAGCGGCCGGTGATCCGGGCGGTGTCGACCTCGGCCGCGGGGTCGGTGACGTGCGCGACGAGGTCCTCGAGGCCGGCCAGACCGAGCTCGGCGAGGGCGCTCTCGATGGCCGCACGCTTCTCGGTGAGGAGCAGGACGCTGCGGCCCTCGCCGGCCGCCTGGGCGATCGTCGCGGCGACGAGCCGCGCGACGCCCGTCCCGGGCGGGGCGTCGACGTAGAGGTCGTGACCGGCAGCGACGCGGTCGAGGACGCCCTGCTGGTCGGCGGTGACGTCGAGGACGGCCGACTCGGCGACGCTCGGGACCTCCCCTTCGTCCTCGGGAAGGGGGTCGCCGGCGAGGAGCGCGGCGGCCGGACCCTGCGTGAAGCGGCCCGCCGCGTCGAGCGCGGCGAGGTCCGCGAGCGCCTCGGCCTTGCCGTAGGGGAAGGACGCGACGACGATCCGCGGGCTGATGTTGAGCTCGGGCAGGTCCGCGCACTGCTCGCGCAGCGCGTCGAGGACCGGGGTCGGGTTGAACCCGTGGCCGTCGCCGCGGCCGCGGTCGGCGAGCGCCTCGCCGTCGATGTCGCGGCGGAGCGCGCCCCGCAGGTAGGTGAGGAGCGCGGGGTTGACCTCGACCCGCGCGGCGAGGTCGAGCGCGAAGTCCGGACCCGGACGCAGCCGACGAAGGGAGGCCCGCCGCAGGATCACGGGGGCGAGCGGACGCTCGTCCTCCCCCGGCACCTGCCAGGACGCCGCCCCCATCGCGAGGAAGCACGTCTCGACACCGTGCTCCTCGGCGACCCGCTCGACGTGCTCGGCGAGGTGGGCCGCGTGCCGCTGGGCGCGCAGCAGCGCACCCGGCTCGCGGACGAGGTCGGACAGCCGCGCCGGGCGTCCGGACAGGAGCATCGCGACGCCGCCGGGGTGGGCGGTCGTCAGGTCGACGACGTTGGGGTCGCGGGCCGGCCAGAGGAGGGTGTTGGGACCGCCGAGCTCCATGAGCTCCCGGCGCAGCGCCGTCAGGGAGGCCGGCACCGGGGCAGGGGTCGTCGGCGGCTCGGTCACCCACCCACGCTAACAATCCGTGGACCCCTCGGGCGGCACCAGCGTGGCCGCACCGGCTCGAACGCGTACCCTGTCCTCTGGCGCTGCGGTGCCAAGCCCTCGTAGCTCAGGGGAAGAGCACTTCTCTCCTAAAGAAGGTGTCGCTGGTTCGAATCCAGCCGGGGGCACCGCTAGATCCCGGGGTTCTCGGTGCCCGGTGAGGGGTTGAGCGGGTCAGGTCGCCCGCTTTTCGCCCGCATGACCCGCTCCATGCGGGCACTTCCCAGGCCGTCCAGGGCCGACGCGACCGCGTCGAGCTCGTCGTCGTAGAGGTGCGCATAGATGCGTGCCGTCGTCGTGATCGAACCGTGGCCCATCGCCTTCTGGATGAAGCGCAGATCCGCGCCCGCCATCCGCGCGAGGCTTCCGAAGGTACGGCGCAGGTCGTGCGGGGTCGCGACGATGCCGAGTGCCTCACGCGCGGAGTCGAACCCCGACCGGCGTCGCCAGTTCCGTACCCGTAGGTGGCTGCCCTCGGGAGATGGGAAGACCAGGTCCTCGAGCTGCTTGCCGTGAATGCGCTGCTCGAGCAGGTCCGCAACCATGGCCGGGATCCCGATGTAGCGGTTGGATGCCTTGCTTTTCGGCTGACTCACATCGAGGCGACCATCCACCTCAGTCGCCCGCTCGACGACGTGCACACGGCGCCGGGCGAGATCGACGTCCGCAACACGAAGCGCCGCGAGTTCTGACCACCGCAGCCCCAAGTACGCCATGGCCAGGACGATGTCTCCGTCCTTGGGCATCGCCTCCGCCAGCGAGTGCACCTGCTCGACCGTAAGGATGACGTCGCGCGCCGGAGGCCGCGATGGGAGGCGGATCCCTCGAGCAACGTTCACCGGCACCCGCCGCGTCCGCATCGCATGGTCGAGCACCTGGACAAGAACTCGATGTGCCTGCCGGACGGTGTCGGGCCCCTTCATCTTGGACAGGTCCGTCACCCAGTCCGCGACGTCGGCGTGCTCGATCTTCGAGACAGGCCATCTGCCGAACTGTTGGTCGACATGCTTCCAGCCCCGGCGGTAGTTCGCCCGTGTCGTCGCCCTCAGATGGCCCGACCCGGACCGGTCGTACTCCTCCCAGACAGTCGTCAGGAGCACGTCCCCGCGCCGGGGATCCACCCAGTCACCACGACGTTTGCGGGTCGCGATCTCCTGTTCGTAAGCGACTGCGTCGACCCGCCTGTCGAAGGTCCTGGCTCGCTCTCGACCGTCGGGAGCGTAATAGCGCACCTGCCACCTGACACGCCCGGTGCGTCCCACTCGACGGGAGATCATCGTCGTGCCTTCGCCTCGTCCAGCCACGCTCGAGCCTCTGCCGCATCAAAGCGTCGATGCTTGCCCAGCTTGAACGATGGAGGCCCCTCCCCCAGCGCCACCCAGTGGTACACGGTCGAGACAGGTACGCCACAGATCTGCGCGACCTCCTTGACCGTCAACAGCTCCGGAAACTCGACCGTCGTTGCTTGGCTCATCCCGTTCACCTTCCCCTCGCGTGTGTTCATGCCGTCGTTCCTGCTCGCTCCTGGGCGTACTCGCGCGCACGGGCAGCCGCGGCCGTGGCGATCTCGACTTCCCCTTCGCTGGACCAGCCGACCCCGACGAACTCCCACATGCCGATGACCACCGAGGTCTCGGACTCGTCCTCCTCGACCTGCAGGGCCCGCTCGATTGCTTCGACGTCGACGGGTTTCCCAGCGCGGTGGGCACGTTCGGTCTCGTCCTGCATGACCTGCTGGAACCGGGCCCTTCGGCGGCGCAGGGTCCGGTAAGTCACCGAGTAGCACCTGGACTTGGAGGAGTAGTGCCCGCGGTAGCCGAGCTCTTTGGCCCACTTCCCGATGAGCACGTAGTGATCCCGGCCCTCGGCGTCGACAGGGACCGCAACGTCCTCCCCCGCTCGACGTCGCTCCGCACGCAGGATTGCCTCGTCGTGGACGTCTCGGCATGCCTGCTTGATCCGGTGCACGTGAGCGCTGTCTGGCACGGCCAGCGACGTGTCCTTGGTGGAGTACTTCGCGAGGTAGGCCGCTACCTGCTCACCGGTGATGGGCGCATCGGGGTCGTCGGTGCGGTGGCCGTCCCGCACCACCCGGATGTCGAGCTGCTCGCCCCAGCGAAGGACCCGCGCTTCGTCCTGGTCATAGGTCGGTGGAGCGATGACCTTGGCCCGCGAGAAGGCTGCGCGGATCGCCTCGACCATGACCTCGACTCCGACGTCGCAGGCTGCCCCGATCCCTTGGTTGAGGGGACCGTCCAGACGGAACAGCGCGTGGAAGTGGACGGCTCCACGAGCCTGCATCTCAGCGGTTCGCCCGAACTGTCGGGACACGACCTTCGAGACGGACGAGGTCGTCACGTCCAGGAGCGCGGCGAGCTGGCGGCTGACGTCCTGCACGGCGCGCCGCCAGAGTTCGGGTGCGTGGTACTGCCAGACGACGTGTCCGAGGTAGTCGTAGCACTCCGGGCAGATCGGTGACCCCACCACGGCATCGTCCTTCTCGTGCCGGCGGGTGCATGAGAGCGACCGTCCATGCGGGCACTTCTGAGCGCCTCTCGGGTGGCACATGCGTCCGCCACGGATGGAGTGCACGGGCCCGAACGAAGGTGCGGTGACCGTGACGAAGACGAGGGGGTTCTCCGCGACCCGCTCGGGGACGCCCTTGCCCCCTTCGAGGCCGCACCGGATCATCTCGAAGGTGTCGCGGGCGTAGACACGCGAGCACGACGTGCTCACCGATTCCCGTCGGTTGCCGCATCGCGTCAGCAGCACCCCCATCGGGGCATCCTCGGAGGAGTAGCTCGACACGACTTCCCCGGTGCGCCTGTCGACGGTCAGTCCGCGCCCTGCCAAGCGGATCGGTCTCTGGCAGAACCCGACCCGGCTGGCCGCCTGGGTGAAGTTGTCCAGCTCTCCGCGGGCGATCAGTTCTCGGACTGCGGTGCTTGCCCGATCGGTCAACCCGTCGAGGCCCTGTTGGCGGTTCAGCGTGAGGGTCATGTCAGCCACCCGTCACGTGGGCGATGAGTCGAGCCACGGCCACCACGAGGAAGGCGAGTGTGATCCACGAGATCCGACGTCGAGTCCGCTGGTGCATCAGAACTCGCCCGCAGCCTCACGCGACGCGACGCAGTCGACACAGACGAGGTGGTCCCGCCCGTTGCCGATCACGTATGACCAGCCTTCGCAGAAGGTCGTGGCCGCGGCGATGGCGTCCGAGGTCGTCGGAAACACCACCCGGCCGTCGGTGCGTCGCACGAAGACCGTCCCGCACTCGTCACAGGCGACGGCAGCACCACGGCCCAGCGCGGAGCGAAGGGGCAGCACCTGCGACGGCGCGACAGCCAGCATCCAGCTCATGCCGTCTCCCCCAGCTCGAGCCCGGGCAAGGTCAGGTCCGCGCACTCCGGGGGCAGGGTGACGACTCGGCGTTCCTCGCGGTCTTCCTCCGTGGTGCCACCCCACACGCCCTCGTCCTCCCACGTACGCGCGTACTCGCGGCATATCTCGCGCACAGGACAGGATGCGCACACGAGCAGTGCCTTGACCGCGTCGTCGTATCCACGCTCTGGGAACCACCAGTCCGGGTGCGGATGACCCGCGCATGCACCGTGGGTGTTGAGCGTCGCCAACGTCAGCCGCACCTCACGCGGCCTGTCATTCAGAATCATGTCGAACCCCTTCCAGCGCAATGACATTCGTCGTCTCGTGGTTGTTGGTCTTCTTCCGAGGTGAGCGCGGACGACGTTCACGTGGTCGCGGCTGCTCGCCCCCTTCGCCCTCAGGCGCCGTGATCGCCTCAGCGGACGGCACGAACTGGACGCCGGCTGCGGCGATCTCCTCCAGCGGGGGCACCCAACGCACCGCAGCCGGGTAGTGAGCCGCAGTGGCCTTGATCAGCGCGTCGGACCAGTAGTGAGCCCGCACCCGCGCGACCGAGCCCTCCTCGGTGACCAGATAGCCCGCGCCCGGCATGTCCATGGGGATCCGGTGGGCCGGAGCCTCGTCACTCATCCCCTGCCCCAGAACCATCCGAACCTCATCCGCTGACGCGAGACGAAGAGCGATCATCTGGGTGAACAGGCCCCGGGCCGGCACCGTCTCCTTCTTGGGGTCCTGCACGAAGGCGACCACCACGACGCCCATCGCGCGCCCCTGCGTGAGGATCTCGGCCAGGAGCCGGTTTCCCTCCCTCTTCACTTCGGCGTCCGCGTAGGCAGTCAGCGCCGCGAGCTCGTCGATCACCAAGAGGTGCAGCGGGTCTCCCGGGAGCGGCTCGTGCAAGCGCGACTGCCCAACCATCTGGCCGGCTCGCTCGTCGATGATCTGCAGCAGGTCTCGCAGGACCGCCAACGCCTGCTCGGGGCGGTAGGCGGTACGGAACATCAGCCCGTCCCCCATGGCGATCTCAACGCCACGCTTCAAGTCGACGCCGTGCACCCGGACGGTGTCCTGGGCGATCCATGGGGCGAGGGAAGCGACGACGCCCCAGAGCACCGAGCCCTTGCCCGAACCGGAGCGACCCGCCACGAGGGTGTGCTTTCCCACGAGCGACAGACGCCATGGCATCCCGGACTCTTCCCGGCCGACCTCCATCGGCTCGAGCGTCGCTCCGACCGTACGGTCAGTTGGCAGGGCCGCCGTGGTCGCCGACTCCAAGGCGTCCGCCATCGTCAAGCGCACGTCAGCGACTGACGGGGAGATGACCGAGGACCGAAAGGCAACGGCCCCGACCCCAGCCGCCAGCTTCTCGGCACCGGCAACGAGGTCAGTCGATGCCTGGCCACGACGCGATCTGATGCGTGCGATGACCACTCCGCCCTGCGAGGTCACGCGGAGCAGCCGCGGGTCCGTCCACATCGGCTCACCGCCTTCGTCCACGCGCTCCGACAGACCGCAGGAACGGGCCACAGCGATGAAGGATCGCCGTACGTCCCGCCGTCCGATCCACGCGGAGACTGCGTCGGGCAGGTAGACCGAGACGACAAAGACCGCCCCGACGAGGCCGACGACTGCCCACACGACCGCGCCGGCCCCGGTTCGCATCGGCCCCACCCACGAAGCAAGCTCCCTCGTCTCCCACGGCCCGACAGCCAAGAAGGCGAAGGGACCGATCTCCGCCGGCAGGGACTCCACGGCCTCGGCCAGCACGATGAGCGCGACCCAGATCGCAACGAGTCTGCAAACCGCGGGGGCAGCCGCCCGACCCGCAAGCACCAGCCCACGCGCCAGACGGCCGCCCCACGCACCCAGAAGAGTCATCACGCAGCCGCCGACTCCGAGCGACCGACGCCAGAGGACTTGGACACCTTGCCCGGGGCGGCCATGCCCTTGGCTCGGTAGGACCACGCGAGCTTGGGCCGCACGCCGTTGTCGTCGATCCAGGGCGTCACCGTCAGGCCCTCGAACTCGACCGGCACGAAGGGCAAGTCCCCCGTGTTGGCCGGGGGGACAGGCTGCTGACGCGCTGAGATCTTGACGTTGATCGTCTTCTCGTTCTTGCGCGCCTCGGGGTCGGCATCGAGGACCGGGACGGTCCAGATCAGCTCCCCGGTGTCGGGGTCCGTCTGCTGCGGGCGAGTTCCGTCGGCGCGCTTCTCCTGGTTGAAGTCCTGTACCGGCTCGACATCACCGACGAGGTACGCCCCGTTCGGGAAGACCGATCCGAACACAACCTCCATGCGACGGCTAACAGCCATGACTCTTCTCCTGTCTAGTAGGCCTAAACATCCGATGTGTTTAGAAGCCCTATACGTAGGGCTGGTCCCCAAAGTAGGGCTTGCGCAGTCCTCCGTCAAGACCTTCTAAACTGACTCTGTGGACAACGACCCCTTCGAGGCGGTCCGGCGCGAGTCGGACCCACTAGAGCAAGCACGCATGGCCGGCGACCTCATGGCGCTGTACCGCCAGCGTGGCTACGAGCTTGCCCGAATCCGGCGCGACGCCATCAACCGCGTGGTCGAGCAGCGCGGCGGGACCTTCAGCGCTGTTGGTGCAGAGCTCGGACTGACGAGGGGACGGATCTCGCAGATTCGTAAGGACGCACCGGCCACGGAACGAGCCTTCTTCGGGGTCGGTCCTATCGACGTCGCCACACCGACGCGTCACAGCAGCGATCGCCCGGAGGGTGTCGTGGCCCTGGAGGACGCGGAGTCCGCCCGGATCATCTCGGATGTCTTGCGGGACCTTACGTTTGAAGTCCGACCGGTGGCGATCCCGATCGACGGTTCGTGGACGCCGGCTCACGAGGCGGTAGTGATCTGCGGCCCGAAGTCCTCCCACGTCTCGGCCGAGATCCTCAACCACGACCCAGTCCTGGCCTTCCACGAGACCGAAGACGGCCGGTGGGCCATCGAGGACCGGAAGACCGGCCAGCGATTCGAGTCACCGCTCGACAACGGCGCGAAGGGGGAAGACCTCGCCTACGTCGGGCGGGTCACACGAGGGACCAAGACAGTCCTGGTCATCGCTGGGATCCATGCCCTGGGCTCGATCGGAGCAGTCTCCTACGTTGCAGAGAATCTGCGTTCCCTTCACGATGCTGTGGGAGCGCAGGACTTCTCGATGGTCGTCCGCGCTCAGTTCGACGGACTGCTCCCAACCACGAAGGAGGCCGCATGGGGCCCGGTGGTCCACTGGTAACCGTTCGAGCAGCCACGCTCGCCGGCGGAGAGAAGAACCAAGACCGCTTTGCCTACGGCGACGGATGGGCCTTCGTCCTCGATGGAGCGTCATCGTTCGACACAACGCGGCCCGAGCACGACGGAGCCTGGTACGCCGAGCGTCTCAAGAACAAACTCGTTGACGAACTGACTGCACGCCCGGTCGATGCCACGACGGACATCGTGTCGAAGGCGATCGAGAGCGCATCTGCGGCCCATGACGACCCCGAGAGCTGCCCCACAAGCACCCTCGCGATAGCGCGGTGGACCAACGAAGCGGTCGAGGTATACGTCCTCGGCGACAGCACCGCGGCTCTCATCCACTCCGAGCAGGAATCGGCCGTCACAGACTCACGACTGGCAGCCATCGCTCCCGACCTCCGAACTGAGTACCGATCGCGTTTGGCCGATGGCCACGGTTTCGACAGCCAACACCGAGCCCTACTGCAGCAGCTGCAATCGCGTCAGGAAGCAGCCCGCAATCAAGGCGGCGGCTATTGGATCGCAGGGGCGGAGCCAGAAGCCGCCCATCACGCAATTGGTGACCGACTGCCCCTGTCCGAGATCGACGCCATCGTCTTGGCGACGGATGGCGCAGCCTCAGCGCTCGAGTACGGGACGGTGGACTCGTGGGCTGCCTTCGCTCGCTCCGATCTTCGTCCGCTTCTCGAAGCGCTACATGAAGCCGAGGAGTCGGACCAGCAGGCGATCACCTGGCCTCGAAGCAAAGCGCACGACGACAAGACGCTACTTGTCATCGACTTCGGCACTACGTACCAGCGTCAGTCCCGTTGAACGTGGCCGGCATGTTCGCATCGAAGGCCAGCAGCCGCGGGATATAACGCTCGGGCGCTGCTGGCTATCGCGGCTTGGACGTCGCCAGGAGCCCAGAGGAGGCTCCTACTCCTCTTGGGCTTCTTCCCACCACACCCCGAGCTCCTCTTGGTCGAACAGATCGGCCGTGCGGGTCTCGTAGACCTCGAATCGCCCTGCGCACCGGGCAAGGAGGGCTTCGATCTCGTCGACGTCCTCCTGCGACACGCGTCGGCCCTTGGGGATCTCGAGCAGGAGTACGTCCCCGGTGGCCGCCTTCTCCACGTCCCAGACCTTCGCGTCACCGAGCAGCCCGGCGAAGGCACCTTCGTCGCGGGCGGCTGCCGCCTTCATTTGGCCGCCAGTTAGTTCAACGCCGCCAGCGCGCGCTGCGCCTCCTTGCGCACCCACGCCCGGTCATCGTCCAGCATCCGCTCCAAACCCGCGCGGGCCGCTGGCACCTTGAGCTTCCGAAGGGCCGCGACCGCATGACCACCGACGACGGGGTCATCGAGCAGCTCGGTGAGCACCTCGCCGGCCTCCGGCGAGTTTACGGCGCGTAATCTCAAGAATTCGCCTCCCTTGGGATCGCTGAGCGCATGCAGCGAGGCGGAGGTCTCTGACTACTTCCGTCTGATAGAGCAGAGATGCGTTCAATTTGCGCATGTCTAGTGCCGCTCGGGGTAAAGCACCAAGGCGGGACGGGGCATGGGGTTGAAGGTTATGAGCTGTTGGCCAGCGTCCCTTGATCGAAAACCGTCGGCCCTGGGTGCGATTCCCCCGACCCCCGGCGGCAACTATCGCCGTAGCCGCTCCTGCCAACCAGCCCACCTCGGCGGTCCATGAACGTCGGCACGTGGTCGGCGGTCACTAAGACCCCCCCTCACCTCCTTGGCTCGGTGGACGGTTCGGTAGATCGTGGTCACTGAGACACCTGAGAATTGCTCCGAACCTTGGCCTCGTGCACGAGCTCCAGCGCAGTCCGAAGGGCCGCGACCCTGTTCGTCATCAAGGTGTGTCGTGAGGGGCTGAGCGATGTCCCCTGCAGGACTGTCTCGCACTTGCTCAGCAGAGAGGTCAGCTGAGCGTCTGCCACCTCTAGATCCTTCTCGCCGATCACTCCTGGTCCCTTCGTCGCGGTCACTGAGACGCCTCACTCTGCTGCCCCTTCAGGCTGCACGACCTCTTTTCCTCAATGTTGTAGTAGGGGTCCCGTGAGTCCAAGGAGATACCGACAGTCGCGCACGCCGTCGCCGACACAGTGCGGTCCGTGTCGGAGATGCGCTGGCCCGTGGCTGTGCGACGCACGTCGACGCGCAGGTTCTTGACACCTACCTTGCTGCGAGGCCGCACTGAGATGCCACTGCGCCGGGTCAGCGACGGCTGCGGACTTGCTCGCTATCCGACCGTCGCGCACCTCATGCTGCAGCCCCATCACCGCATCCGAGATGTCGATGAGTGCGGCCTCGTGCGCGGCCGAGGCGTCCGACCAGTCGGTCATTCCCGGCGCTACATCCTGTGCCAGGCGTCGAGGACAGTCCTGGATGTGGTGGGTCCCGCCGTCGCGGTTGATCCTTGCGCATGCGACACCGGTGCGCGGGGTGTCGTCGGTGAAGGGGTCGGCACCGGTGTCGACCTGCCAGACCGCCACCTCCGCGCCCTCATCGCTGCTGCTCAGGACGCGGTACCACGTGGGTTGGGACGACGACAGCTTTTCCTTCAGCGAGGTGGGTGGGCGAGACCACCTCTCGAAGGACACGCCGGAGAGCTCAGCCGCGACCCACACCACAGCATCCTCGGCAGCAGCATCCGCCTGCGCCTGCCGCGACGAGCAGGACGAGACCAGCAGCCCAACGGTGCACAGCAAGCCAACGCCACCGAGCGATCGACGCCGGCTCCGCGTGTGGGATGTGCTCGTCCCCCGATCTGTGGTCACCAGGACTCCACGCGGCCGGATGGGCTCTTGCACGCAGCCACCGCGAGATGGGGCCGGGGGCGACCTGCCAGCGACGTGCGGGTGTGCGTCGTCACCGCCTGGAACCCAGCGACTTCAGCTTGGGATACCAGGTCTTCCACGCCTTGGTAGAAGGCCTGAGTGACGGCGTGGTCGAAGGCCTCGCCGTGTGGTCCGAGGAAGGCTCCGATCAAGAGATGGCCATCGTCCGTAGTGACCCTGGCGAACTCCTCAAACGCTCTGGTCCACTGGGCAGCCTCCATGTGGATGAGCGAGTACCAGGCGAGGACTCCCCCAAAGGTGGAGTCCTCGAAGGGCAGATCGAGGAGATCCCCCACCTCGAACGTGACCGCCGGGAACCGCGATCGAGCAGACTCGACGAACTGCGGGACCGCGTCAACACCATGCACCGTGGATCCACGTAGGTGGAGGAAGTCGCTCCAATGGCCGGGCCCACAACCTGCGTCGAGCACCCGGCCAGTGACGCCGTCCGACCATGTCCCGATAAGGCACGCATCCAGAGGGTCCATCTGGTCGATGGTTCCCAGCAGCGAGACGTACTCCGATGCTCTTTCCGCGTATGCGCGCTCGGTTCTTTCTCGTCCAGCAGCCGTGGTCACTGAGACTCCCTTGGCTTGACAAGAGCCCCCTGGCGAGCGATGTGCACTACGGCCGCGGCTATCACGTTGCCCTCCCCACCCGTGCTGATCATCGACCAGCAGACATGCCCCGGTGGGATCTGCGTAGGTCCTTCAGAATGTCGTAGACGGCACGCTCAGCCTCGACAGCGTCGCGGAGGAACTCAGGCTCGTTCTCGTTGGCAATGAAGGCACGAAGCTCCTCGTCTGACTTTTCCACGCGGCGCTTCCACATCTCGGGCACTCTGTCGGGCCCGAGCATCGCGATCAAGGCGAGTGTCTCGGCTCCCATGTCTTTGCTGATGATGGGATCGGTGTGCCCGCCCCGGGCCTCCAAGACGGACAGTCTGATGGCTGCCTCCAGCTCGGCGAGCAGCCGTGCCTGATCCGCCGCGGCCTGGCGGTCATCCTCAGCGATCTTGATTGCGTTCCTGCGGTCCATCGAGGCGATGATCAGGGCTACGATCGATGCGCCAGCAGCAACGAGTATGGCCGCGATCTGGATGACGTCCCCGACTGCCATGTGAGTCCCTTCGACGTAGGCGGCCCATCCGGCCGTATCTCAAGGTAGACGACGCCACCGACACTAGTGCGACGGTGGCTTGGCCCTTCTATGTCCGAACAGCTGCGCTAGTCCTGGCCACCTACTCGACCGCGTTGCTCGGACTGGACTGTCGGACCTGCTCTCTAACCTGTGGTCATTGAGACACCTTCAGGGCCTGTCGGACGGCCGCGACGTAGTCCGACCTAGCGTCGGAGTACACCTCCCACGCCTGGTTGGAAGCAGTCGAGCCGTCTTTCGACGACCATGCATCTGTCAATCCAGTAAGCATCCGCTCACCCGCCGTCACAGCCTCAGGATCGCCATAGATTCGCACCGGCTCCATCGCCGCCATTGCATCCCCGATCGTGGGCGGATTCGGTTCCTGGTCCAGGTACTTCCAGCGGCTGGTGTAAGCCACCCGCGCTGTGACCTCGAGTGACTTGGCGTACGCTGATTCCTCTAAGCGACGATTGGCCATCTCGCGATCGTGGTCGTAGCCCTGCAACGCAACAAACAAGGGCACAGCTCCACCCACCACTACGCCAACTAGGGCGGTAACAGCACCGCCGACCCAGGACCAAGAGCGGCCCGCTGATCGTGGTTTCTCAGCGGCTATCCGTGAGGCGCCTTTCGGGCTCCTGACGGCATTTTCGTCGCTCATCGTCGAAGCTCGCCCACGTGCTGGCTAAGGGTCCGGATCGCCCGGTCGATGTTCTTCAGCTCTTGGTCGGTATCCGATTCCACTCGAGGTCCCCCGAAAGGAACCGGAGCGACAGCACCGAGGACGTCCAGATCGAACGAGAAGGAGGAGTCAAAACCCTTACCCTCATCATCCTCGTACGTCACTGTCACGGTGGCGATCGCTGGCGCCCCAGCGATCGCCAACAACTTCCCCGTCTTCTGATCGTGCTGTTCGTAGCGCCACATGAGGCGATGACGTGCTCCCGGCGGCAGATCGCGTTTGCGCCCGAGATACGCGGCCAGGTGCTCAGAGATGTGGTCCTCATCGTCGTGCGGTTCCCACGTCGCCGGCTCGGTGGACACCCCCACTTCGTGGGCCATCGACCTCCCTGTGCTGTGCAGAGTGAGGTCCCATGCCCCCGGGCCATGCAAACTCGGGACAACATCCACCACGACGAACGGTCGGGCATCGTCCCGCATCTGCTTCCGGAGGAGATATGCCTGCCACGCTGCGGCCAGCGCAGCAATAAGTGCCGCTACCGCCGTGAGTATTGCGGTCATGAGGTGCCCTCCGTCTGCACTTTCGCGCGCGTGATGGTTCGGTATACGGCGGTCACCGAGACACGTCCCTTCCACGCCGACGCAGCCTGCTGTGGCGCACCAGCGGCCACAGCACGAGGACGACGGCGGTGCCAGCGAAGAACCACCTCGCCGCAGCAGTTGGGGCGAAGAGAGCTCCGGCCATCGCGAACACCAAGGAGATGCCCACGGCGATCGCTTCGATCAATCTGTCCTCGCGGCCTGTGGTCACTGAGACACCTCATCGTCAACGGGGACACCTTGCTCCCGCATCATGTTGTCGAGGGCGTAGGCAAGGGTCAGGAGCTGCTGGGTGAACGCTCCTACCGCTTCGGCGTCATCCTTCGCAACTGGGTTGATCTCGTGGGTCGCGTCGTTCCCGACGTCCTTGATGCGGTCGACCCACCCGAGCATCGACCTGGTGATGATGCCTTCGCTCTCTAGGTGGTCAACGCACTCCTTGAAGCCAGGTGCGCGCCCTTTGTCGTTGCGAGGGGGAAGGCCTTTCTCGACAGCGACATGTAGAAGGAGTTTGCGGCAGAGCATCACCGCGGCGGTGTAAGCGGATGCGCCGAAACAGGTTCGCGCCTCGTCCCAGATGCGCTCGTCCGCCCCGGGAAGTCCCTCGACCCGCGCGAACGGCCGGACCGGGGGATACACCGCACCACCCCTAGCCAATGCCCCATCCGCACAAGCAGCGCATCTCAGCCACCGCACACTGTCGGCATCCACGACCGACCTCCCCTGCACAGCCTTCATGAGCGCCGCCACACGAACCATCCTGGCTGCCCCGCAATGCGGGCACCTGACGTCATCCCAAGCCTCCGAGCTGGAGGCGTCCCAGGCCCTCCCCAGCAGCCCCAGGCCGTCGCTGATCCCGCTCACTAGTCCCCTGCCTCCTGCGCCCTCGCGCGCTTGATCGTGCGGTACACCGTTGCTCGGGACACGTTGTAGTCCTCGGCGAGCTGGCCGACGGTCGCGGTGCCGGCCTCGTAGTCCTGGAGCAGCTTCCTCGTCCTTCGCTCGTTGAGTTTCGGCGGCTTCCCGTTGAGGCGGCCTTGGGCCCGCGCAATCGCCAGGCCCTCCATCGTGCGCTGACGGTTCAGGTCGGACTCGAACTCGGCGACCATCGCCAGCGCGTTGAACAGGAATTTCCCCACAGGGTCCTCCGGGTCGTGCAGTGACGGTCCGAGCTGGATTGCCGCTCCCTTCTCGTAGACTTGGCCGACGAGGTCGCGAGCATCGGGCACCGATCGGGCGAGCCGGTCGAGCTTGGTCACCACGAGCACGTCACCGGGACGAAGGGCGGCGATCGCCTGAGTGAGCCCGGGCCGGTTCTTCATCGACCGACCCGTGCGCTTGTCCGTGTAGATGCGCGCCCGGTCCACACCAAAGTCAGCCAGACCCTTCAGCTGCGCCGCGAGGTCCTGCCGCTCAGTCGAGACCCGTGCGTACCCGATCAGCACGTCCAGCACCCCCGTTCGTTCATTTGACGGCCGTTACCGCGATTCTAGACCGTGCAGGTCAAATGAGACGGACCCGATGGCGTCTCCGCGTTCAGCGGTCTTGTGGTCTGCGGTGTCGCGTTTGACGATCCCCTTACGGGCATGCGATCTGGGCTGACGCCTGTGACCGAGTGTTCAGTGCGCGCTGTATAGTTCAGTCCATGCTGACTATTGCTTCGCGTCTCGACGTGATGAACCGCCTGGGTCGTGCACTGGCCGACCCCACTCGATCCCGGATCATCTTGACCCTGCTCGACCATCCCGCTTACCCGGCGGAACTGGCCCGAGATCTGGACCTGACACGCCCGAACGTGTCCAACCACCTGGCATGCCTGCGCGATTGCGGGATCGTCGTCTCCGAGCCCGAGGGTCGTCGGACACGATATGAGATCGCTGATTCGCACCTGGCGCAGGCGCTGACGGCACTGGTCGATGCCACCCTGGCAGTGGACGAAGACGCCCCGTGCATCGATCCCGCCTGCTCGCTTCCCGGATGCGACGCAGCTGGGGAGGGCGCATGATCCTCACCTCGGTCTTGCAGGCGATGGGCCTGTTCGCAGCGACCAACATCGACGACATCATCGTGCTCTCCCTCTTCTTCGCGCGAGGGGCAGGCCAGCGCGGCACTACCGCCCGCATTCTGGCCGGCCAGTACCTCGGATTCGCCGGCATCCTCGGTGCCGCGGTCCTGGTGACCATCGGTGCCGGAGCATTCCTGCCCTCGGCAGCCATCCCGTACTTCGGTCTCATCCCTCTGGGCCTCGGCCTCTGGGCCGCATGGCAGGCCTGGCGCGGAGACGATGACGACGATGACGACGAGGCCAAGGTTGCCGGCAAGAAGGTCGGCGTGTGGACAGTCGCAGGCGTCACCCTTGCCAACGGCGGCGACAACATCGGCGTCTACACCCCTGTCTTCCTCAGCGTGGAACCTCTCGCAGTAGTCGCCTACTGCATCGTCTTCCTCGCGCTCGTCGCGGTCCTGGTGGCCCTGGCAAAGTTCGTCGCCACCCGCCCCCCGATCGCCGAAGTGCTCGAACGCTGGGAGCACATCCTCTTCCCCATCGTTCTCATCGGCCTCGGCATCGTGATCCTCGTCAGCGGCGGAGCCTTCGGACTCTGACGTAGCGGCAGCGATCCAAACGGCCCCGACCGGGCGCACCCCTCTCGGTTCAGACCGCGACACCTACCTGCAGCCAGTCCTGCGTGATCGCGGCAACAAGACCGCCACGGAGCGCTGCAAAAACCCCCGCCACCAAGCGAACGAAGCCACACGATCGTCATCGCACGACCTGTTCGCCGTTAGCGGAGACCTCGAGCCAGTCACCGCGGCACTCCGGCTACAGGTGCAGGATCTGAACATGAACCCCGACGAGGTCGACCCTCCCGAGCGTCTTTGGCACTACACCAGCGGGGCCGGAGCCAGAGGTATCTTCACGTCGGGCACGTTGTGGGCTGGGCACCTTGGCTACATGAACGACTCAAGCGAGTTCGATCACGCCGTAGCCCTCAGTCTTGAGATCGCGCTCCGTCTCAGAGACGAGCTCGAAGATCACAAGGCCGGGCTAGAGAAGTGGATCAACTACCTCACCGACTCCCCACCGGAGAGGTGGACACCCAACGTCTTCGCCGTGTGGGACTGCTGCACGATCAGGTGACATCTGATCTGTGGTGCCCAAGGGTGCTGCTGGAAGGATGTGCACTGTGCCGAAGCCATACCCCAAGGAGTTCCGCGACGATGTGGTTCGTGTCGCGAGGAACCGTGAGCCGGGCGTTCATCTGAAGCAGATCGCTGCCGACTTCGGCATCAGCGAGTCGTGCCTGACGAACTGGATGAAGACCGCCGATGTCGAGGACGGTGTGAAGCCGGGAACGACAGCGAGTGAGAACGCCGAGCTGCGTGAGGCGAAGAAGCGGATCCGCCTCTTG
>NZ_JBDIVG010000088.1:0-682 GCF_039631275.1 Janibacter sp. LM | reverse complement strand
TCTCCATGGCTGCGTTGTCGCCGGCCGCGCCGACTCGGCCCATCGATCCGACCATGCCGTGACGGTTGAGCGCGTGGACGTACTTCCGGCTACGGAACTGGCTGCCGCGGTCGCTGTGGATCGCGCAGCCGGCGACATCGCCCCCTTCCAGTTGCCGCCTGGCGACAGCGTTGTTGAGCGCTGTCACTGCGAGGCGGGACTTCATCCGGTCGCTGACGGAGTAGCCGACGATCCGGTTGGAGTGGACGTCCTTGATCGCGCAGAGGTAGAGCTTGCCCTCTGCTGTGCGGTGCTCGGTGATGTCAGTGAGCCAGAGCCTGTTCGGGGCATCGGCGTTGAACTCGTGCCGAACCCGACCCTTGTCGTCGACCACGGCGCACAGGTCGTCGTGGACCGGCGGGCCGGGCTTCTTGGCCTTGCCTCGCTTGGGCTTGCCGAACGCTGACCACCAGCCCAGCTGCGAGCAGATCCGCCATGCGGTCCGCTCGGCCATCGGCTCACCGGCTTCGCGCGCCTCGTCGACCAGGAACCGGTAACCGAACTCGGGATCGTCGCGGTGGGCGTCGAACAGGGCGTTGGCGCGGTAGGCCTGCTCGAGCTCGGCGTCGGTGACCGGGTTGGCGAGCCAGCGGTAATAGGGCTGGCGCGCGATCTTGAGCACCCGGCACGTCACCGTCACGGG
>NZ_JBDIVG010000087.1:0-255 GCF_039631275.1 Janibacter sp. LM | reverse complement strand
CGGGATCGTCGCGGTGGGCGTCGAACAGGGCGTTGGCGCGGTAGGCCTGCTCGAGCTCGGCGTCGGTGACCGGGTTGGCGAGCCAGCGGTAATAGGGCTGGCGCGCGATCTTGAGCACCCGGCACGTCACCGTCACGGGCACCCTGATGGGCGCGTCCTTGGCGGCCAGCTCGCGGACGAGCGGTGGGGGCACCTCCCGCTTGCGGGGGAACATCATTTTCCCGGCAGGTTCGCCTGCGACAGGTATGCGGCCGC
>NZ_JBDIVG010000086.1:0-1004 GCF_039631275.1 Janibacter sp. LM | reverse complement strand
GCTCCGCCTCCGGCGGGAGCCAGACCGGGCCGGGTCGGTCGTGGGTGGGGTCGGACTGCCGGGCGCTGCTCGGTCGGTGTGGGCTGCGCGGGCGGGTCGGTCGGTGGTGGGGTCGGTCTGCCGTGCTGCGGGCTCGTGAGCGGCCCTGACGGGCCGTCAAAGCTCTTCGCCGGGTCGGTCCCCCGACCTCCTCCAGGAACACCCCCTGTGGGGGTCGCTCCGCTCCCCCCACACACCACACACCGACGAAGGGGGCAGGGCGTCCACCACTAGACACCCCACCCCCCACGCACGATCAGGCGAACTCTGCTGCTGCCGCGTAGTCCGCATCTACGCCGTACTCACGATCGTGCTGCGCGTCGGTCCTCTGCTCCGGCTCGTCGACCCACTCGAAGGGAGCGGGCGGGCGGGGCGTCGGGTCGAAGATCGCGGCGAGCACGCGGTCGAGCCTCTTGCGGCTGCTCTCGCCGGCGGGCATCTCAGTCCGCCTTCTCGAAGTCCACCGAGTCCGGCAACTCGGTGGTGCACCTACGCACCTCCTCCATGATCCGGTCGCGGTCGAGGTTCTCGAAGGCGTCGTGCTCGTCACGTCCCGTCCCCCTGAGGTGCACAGTCATCTCCACCCGGACCGCCACGAACTGCTCGCGGTCGTCGCGGCTGGGCAGGTTGTGCTCGGTCAGGAAGCGGTCGAACTCCGAGCACAGACCGTGGTCGTCCGCGTACTCGTGGGCATCACTGACGATCCGGTCGAGTTCTGCCGCACGCCGACGATGCAGGGAGAACAGCGTCTCTGCGCCCGGGGCACGGTTGTCCCGCTCAGCGTCGAGCCACTCCTGACGGCTGCCATAGGCGTAGAGCACGCAGCCGTCAGCGGTCATCATCTGAGCCTGCAGGAACACCATCCCGGTCCGGTCGGTCCGCTGCGGCTGCGGCTCCTCCATGAGCCACCCCGCGCTCACGATCCCTCCACGGAACAGGGCAGCGAACTGCCCACGGCGCGGGAT
>NZ_JBDIVG010000085.1:0-1055 GCF_039631275.1 Janibacter sp. LM | reverse complement strand
GGGCCTTACCCCCGGATCTTGGACACGGGGTGTGATTACGCGGCGGTTGGCAGCGTAGCGGCCCGGCGGGCCTCGTAGGTGGACGGGGAGAGGTAGCCGCACCAGCTGTGACGGCGGCGGGTGTTGTAGCGGACGAGCCATCTGAAGACCTGCCGGCGGCAGGTCAGCTCGTCGGGCCAGCAGGCGGTGTCTTGGAGGACCTCGCGCTTCATCGTGGCGTTGAACGACTCCGCGAGGGCGTTGTCGGCCGACGAGCCGACGGCGCCCATCGACTGGGTGACGCCGAACTTCTTGCAGAGCTGGGCGTAGGCCTTGGAGCAGTAGATTCCGCCGACCGACCCGTGGTCGCTGTGGAAGATCGCGCCCTTGAGGCTGTCTCGGGTCGCGGCCGCGACGTTCAACGCTTCCTCGACGAGTTCGGTGCGCATGTGGTCGGCGATCGCCCAGCCGGCGAGCCGTCGGGAGTAGCAGTCGATCACGGTCGCCAGGTACAGGTTCGTCCCGTCCGCGAGCGGGAGGTAGGTGATGTCGCCGACGTAGCGCCGGTTGGGGCGCTCGGCGGTGAAGTCGCGCTGGAGCAGGTCGGGGTACTTCTGCCCCGACGGCTCGGGGATCGTGGTCCGCACCCGCCGCCTCTTCACATAGCCACGGATGCCCTCGGCCCGCATCACCCGCGCGACGCGCTTGTGGTTGACCCGCTCACCGGCAGGGGTGTTGTCGTTGAGCTCGGCGGTGATCCGCGGCGCACCGCAAGTGTTGTCCTCGGCGTGGACGGCCCTGATCCGCTCCGCGAGCTCGGCATCGGCCCGAGCTCGCTCTTCGCGTGCCGGGGCTGCCTTGAGCCAGGCGTAGTAGGAGGAGCGCTCGATCTCGACGAGCTCGCACAGTCGCTTCACCTCGAAGGTGGCGGAGTTGTCGGCGACGAACTGGAAGCGACTCACCAGCGCGTCTCCCCGGCGAAATACTTGGCCGCCCGCTGCAGGATCTCCCGCTCGGTGGTGAGCTTGGTGGTCTCGGCCCGCAGCGCCGCGTTCTCGGCCTCCAGTCGGTCGATC
>NZ_JBDIVG010000084.1:0-1173 GCF_039631275.1 Janibacter sp. LM | reverse complement strand
CCCTAGGTGTTGCGGGGCATGAGGTTGGTGACACGAGGAGGGGCGTAACAGGGCGGGCAGGTCCCCGTGGCGACAGGATGAGGGTGTCAAAGCCGTTCATCACGAGCCAGCCAAAGGAACCTGCCCTGTGTCCCACGCTAATGCCCCGATGACCCCTGGTGGTCGCCTACGTCTGATCGAGCGAGTGCTGGGTCAGGCCAATGATGAGGCCGGCCCGCGGCCGATCGCGCACGTCGCAGCCGAGGCCGCGATCTCACGCCAGTGCCTGTCCAAATGGGTAGCCCGCTACCGCGAGCACGGCGAGGAAGGGCTGCACGACCGCTCCAGCCGGCCACAACGCTCCCCGAGCGCGACTGCCGAACCGGTGGTCGAGCGGATCATCGAGCTGCGGCGCCGTAAGTGGTCCGCGCGGCGCATCCATCTGGCGCTGGCCGATGAGGGCACGAACGTGGCGGTGTGCACCATCGCCCGGATCCTGCGCCGCGAGGGCTTGAACCGGCTGCGGGACCTGGACGTCGACGGGCAGCCCCTGCGCCAGCAGCCCGCCGGCAAGATCATCGCGCGCTACCCCGGGCACATGATCCACCTGGACGTGAAGAAGGTCGGACGCATCCCGCCCGGGGGCGGGTGGCGCGTCCACGGCCGCGGCTCGGACGCTGACCGGGCCCGCGGCCTGCGAGGACACCACCGCGGCGCCAAGGTGGGCTACACCTACCTGCACTCGGCCGTGGACGGCTTCACCCGGATGGTCTACACCGAGGCCCACGACGACGAGAGCGCCGCGACCGCGATCGCGTTCCTGGCCCGCGCCCGGGTCTTCTTCGCCGCGCACGGCATCACCCGCATCACCCGCATCGTCACCGACAACGGGTCCTGCTACCGCGCCAAGAACTTCACCCGCTCGGTGCTCTCCTTCGCCTCGAAGCACAAGCGGATCAAGCCCTACACGCCCAAGCACAACGGCAAGGTCGAGCGCTACCAGCAGACCATGGCCCGCGAGGTCCTCTACGCCGACGCCTACCCCTCCGAAGAAGCCCGCCGACGACAGCTACAGATCTGGGTGACCCACTACAACTACCATCGCCCACACAGCGCCATCGGGGACCAACCCCCAGCCAGCCGCGCCAAGACCCGTGTCACCAAGGTCATGCCCAGTTACACCTAGGGCAATGC
>NZ_JBDIVG010000083.1:0-1253 GCF_039631275.1 Janibacter sp. LM | reverse complement strand
GGTCAGACCCCAGGTGGTGGCGCAGTCACGATGCTCGCAGTCGTACGAATCGCCAGTGGTACCAATGGATCCCGCGATTCCAGCATGCGCGAGGGCCTCACCGAATCGAATCGACGTGTATTGGGCGCCCCTGTCGTTGTGATGGATCAGATCAACGAAATCGGCTGTGCCGTAACGGTTTCTGGTCCACACTGCCTGCTCGAACGCGTGCAGCACGAAGTCCGTGGTCATCGACGTCGACGCCGACCACCCCAGGATCCGGCGGGCGTAGGCATCAACGACGAACGCGACGTACACCCACCCCGACCACGTCGACACGTACGTGAAGTCGGCCACCCACAACCGGTCCGGGGCCAACGGCTGGAACCGCCGACCCACCAGGTCATCAGGCCGCTGCCCGGCCGGATCCGCAACCGTGGTGCGCTTGACCTTCCCACGCACCGCCCCGACCAAACCGTCATCGCGCATGAGCCGCTCGACCGTGCAGCGGGCGACCGTGATGCCCTCCCGATTCAGGGCGATCCACACCTTCCGGGCACCGTAAACCCCGTAGTTGTCGGCGTGTACCCGGCGAATCTCGTTGAGCAACAACGCATCTCGCCGTTCACGATCGCTCGGGCCGCGCCCGACGTGCTCGTAGTACGTCGACGGGGCGATCTGGCACCCGTGCTCACTCAGCACGACGCAGATCGGCTCGACACCCCAGACCAGACCATCACCATCACGGTGCTCCCTGTACTCGCGGATGAAGTCCACGATCACCCTCTGGGCCGGTCGAGCTCGGCCGCAAAGAAAGTCGACGCCGCCTTCAAAATCGCGTTCGCCCGCTTCAGCTCCGCGTTCTCTCGTCGCAGCTTGCGCAGCTCTTGCGACTCGATGCTCGTGACGCCCTCGCGGGAACCCGCATCAACCTCGGCCCGGCGCACCCACTTACGCAACGTCTCAGGCGTCCCGATACCCAACAACGGCGCGATCCGCTGCATCGCCGACCACTCGCTCTCTTCCTGCGGCCGCTGCTCGACCATCCGAACCGCCCGAACCTTCAACTCGGCCGGATACCTCTTCGTCGTGTTCCCTGGCATGACTCCAACTCTCCCAACAATCAGAGTCTCCGGACATGCCGGGGCGGTTCAGGATGCTTGAAGATCGGCGCGGTCCCCCACACTGCGTTGAAGAGGGCCGAGAACTCAAGGGCGGCACCTTTTTTGGGCTCTCCTGACGCTTCCGTGGGTGTTTTCGCGCGCCGTTGACGA
>NZ_JBDIVG010000082.1:0-340 GCF_039631275.1 Janibacter sp. LM | reverse complement strand
CCACCAGACCACCATCATGAAATTCGTGGCTCTCGCTCTTGCCCTTCTGGCTGTCGGCTCTCACGCCGCTTTTCTCCAGGCTGATGCACCCTCCCAGCTGGACCAAATCAGGTCTGCTGTCGATCTCTACCTGACTCAGGTGAAGGACGGTGCCACCAAAGCCCTGGACAACCTCGATGGAGCTGAGTACAGTGCAATCAAGACCACCCTAACTGAGCGCATTGACCAACTGTACACTCAGATCAAGGAACTGCAGAAGACTGTCTCTCCCATCACTGACAACGTCGTCGCCACCATCTCTGACGCCACCGCTGACTTCCGTACCGCTGTCACAGAGGAT
>NZ_JBDIVG010000081.1:0-964 GCF_039631275.1 Janibacter sp. LM | reverse complement strand
CTGTACACTCAGATCAAGGAACTGCAGAAGACTGTCTCTCCCATCACTGACAACGTCGTCGCCACCATCTCTGACGCCACCGCTGACTTCCGTACCGCTGTCACAGAGGATATCGAGGCCCTGAAAGCCAAGTATGAGCCCGAACGTGCCAAGCTGAGGGAGGTCATTGAAAAACACATTGCTGACTACCGCGAGCAGATTGAGCCCATCGTCACAGAGTACCAAACCAAGCACGCCGCTGAGATGGAAAGTCTGAAGGCCAAGGTGGAGCCCCTTGTGGAGCAGCTGAAGGCCAAGGTAGCTGTCAACGTGGAGGAGACCAAGACCGCCATGATGCCCATTGTGGAGGGTGTGCGTGAGAAGCTCTCTGAGCGTCTGGAGAATCTGAAGACACTGGCTGCTCCCTACGTCGAGGAATACAAGGACAAGCTGACACAGTCCTACAACCAGGCGCAGACCATCAACATGGAAGAGCTCACTGCCCTGCAGGAGAAGATTGCACCTTTAGCTGCTGACATCAAGGATAAGTTCCATGCTATCTTCGAGGCCATCGCTGCTACCGTCACCAAGAGCTAAATCCTCTCCACCCTGTCCCTGTAATTAACCTCCCCTACCTGTCCGTCCTAGATCCATTCCACCTTTCTCTCCATTCCTTCCTTCCTCACATGTGCGTAAACACCACCTCCCAAAAAGAAGCCAATGCCTAAGTGATGCCCTTCTTTGCAACAAAATGGCGGGACTCTTGCTCTCTCTCTCCCATGCAAACACCTTACTTCATGCACACATGCTCAAGCACATGCAAGCAAAGACATACACAGACACGTACATACTCAGCACACACATGCTTTACTCTTTGCATGCCATGGCCAACTGCTTACATTTTGTGTAGAGATTGTTTGTGAATTACCACAAGTGCCTGAACCTCTGTCTAATGATGCTTGTCTGATGAAAAACTGTGCTTTGA
>NZ_JBDIVG010000080.1:0-333 GCF_039631275.1 Janibacter sp. LM | reverse complement strand
CGAGTCGGCGAAGGTGGCCAACGCGATCAGCGCCGCGTCCTCGTTGACCGCGGTGTAGATCGGGCGCAGCAGTGCCGCGACGGCCTTGCGGTCGCTGTAAGAGACGAATCGCATCGAGGCTCGGATCAGGTGCACCACGCACGTTTGGACCATCGCCTGGGACCAGGTCGCCTCGATGGCCTCGGGGAAGCCGGTCAGACCGTCGCAGCAGACGATCAGCACGTCCTTGATGCCGCGGTTGGCCAGCTGGGAGCACACGCTGGCCCAGAACTTCGCGCCTTCGCTGGCTTGGACCCAGATGCCCAGGACGTGCTTGACGCCGTCCATATCCAC
>NZ_JBDIVG010000079.1:0-933 GCF_039631275.1 Janibacter sp. LM | reverse complement strand
CACGTGTGCGCCGTCGCGGATCTTGACCACCAGAGCGTCGAGGTAGATCACCGGGTAGAACGCCTCCAACGGGCGGGTCTGCCACGCGGTGACCTCCTCGGCGACGGCGTCGGTGACGTTGCTGATCGTCTCGTGGGACAGCTCGGTGCCCAGCGTCGCGGCCAGGTGGTGCTGGATGTCGCGGATGGTCATCCCGCCGGCGTACAGCGAGATGATCATGTCTTCCAGGCCACCTAGGCGTCGGGCGCCCTTGGGCACCAACGCCGAGGCGAAGCTGGAGTTGCGATCCCGCGGCTGGTCCAGGCCGATGTCCCCGACCTCGGTACCGACCGTCTTCGGGGTCCTGCCGTTGCGCGAGTTGCCCGAACCATTCCCTCCCGGGTCACCCTTCTCGTAGCCCAAATGGTCGGTCAGCTCGGCGTCCATCCCGCGCTCGAGGACGGCCTTGATCATCTCGGGCAGGAACCCGCCCTCACCCGTGAGCGACACGCCTCGTTCATCGCTGGCGGCCATCAGTTTGTCGAGCATCACGTCGTCGAAGAACTTACGACGTAGCCGTCGAGCCTCCGGCTCCTGCTCGGACTCGCCCTTCTTCGGCTTGGTCATAGCCATAGTCAATCTCCTTCAGTAGGAGACCCGCCCCTTACACAGACCATCTGACACCCCCACGCTCGTGGTCCGCGACCAAGCGCCCGCCGTGGCGGACCTGCACCCGGGACAGGTCCGCGCGCACGTCGACGAAAGCGCCGATCATGCTCGGGTCGACGGAGTAGTCGTTGCGGTCGACGCGCACGTAGTAGTCGCGCCCGAGCCGGACCCGGTTGGTCCACCCCACCGACGGCGGCACCGGGGGCAGCGCCAGCATGCCTGCGCGATCGTCGGCCAGGAGCTCGACCGGGGCGGCCTTGATCGTGCGCACCACCTTCGCGTTCG
>NZ_JBDIVG010000008.1:0-727 GCF_039631275.1 Janibacter sp. LM | reverse complement strand
CCGCTCGTCCGCGAGCTGGCCGCCAAGGACGCGCCCATCAGGGTGCCCGTGACGGTGACGTGCCGGGTGCTCAAGATCGCGCGCCAGCCCTATTACCGCTGGCTCGCCAACCCGGTCACCGACGCCGAGCTCGAGCAGGCCTACCGCGCCAACGCCCTGTTCGACGCCCACCGCGACGATCCCGAGTTCGGTTACCGGTTCCTGGTCGACGAGGCGCGCGAAGCCGGTGAGCCGATGGCCGAGCGGACCGCATGGCGGATCTGCTCGCAGCTGGGCTGGTGGTCAGCGTTCGGCAAGCCCAAGCGAGGCAAGGCCAAGAAGCCCGGCCCGCCGGTCCACGACGACCTGTGCGCCGTGGTCGACGACAAGGGTCGGGTTCGGCACGAGTTCAACGCCGATGCCCCGAACAGGCTCTGGCTCACTGACATCACCGAGCACCGCACAGCAGAGGGCAAGCTCTACCTCTGCGCGATCAAGGACGTCCACTCCAACCGGATCGTCGGCTACTCCGTCAGCGACCGGATGAAGTCCCGCCTCGCAGTGACAGCGCTCAACAACGCTGTCGCCAGGCGGCAACTGGAAGGGGGCGATGTCGCCGGCTGCGCGATCCACAGCGACCGCGGCAGCCAGTTCCGTAGCCGGAAGTACGTCCACGCGCTCAACCGTCACGGCATGGTCGGATCGATGGGCCGAGTCGGCGCGGCCGGCGACAACGCAGCCATGGAGA
>NZ_JBDIVG010000078.1:0-1376 GCF_039631275.1 Janibacter sp. LM | reverse complement strand
GCTGCCGGTTGAGGACGTTCTTCTGGAGCAGGCTGAAGAAGCTCTGTGAGACTCCCAGCATGCTGCGCGGCAAGGTGGTGCTGGCTGGTGTGACCCACAGAATGACCGACCCTGCCGGTGTCCTCATTGAGAGATATGTCCGCCAGCCGCACCGCCGACCTAGATGGCTTGATTAGGAGCTTGTCCCTTCGGGTGACCCATCACAGTCCTGCCTCACCTCCTCGGCGGAAGTCCGTCCGCTGGATCAGAAGGAGCAAAGACATGTCACTCGCAGAGCTCGTCGACCACGTCATAGGCGTCGACCCCGACAGGGACCGCATCACCGCCGCAGTCGTCTGTGCAAGAACCCAGGGCGAGATCGCCTCGAAGTCGTTCGCCACTACCGCCCGCGGCTACGGCCAAGCGATGCGGTGGGCGAAGGATCACACCACCGATGGACGGCGGGCCTGGTCGATTGAGTCCACCGGCAGCTACGGCGCTGGCTTGGCGTCGGCGCTTGCCACCAGGGGCGAGTTCGTCATCGAATTCGATCACCCCGCCACGCGTCCGTCGAAGGATGGGGCGAAGTCCGACTCCTTGGACGCCGTCCGCGCCGCACGCGAGATCTTGGGCCGCAAGACCTGGGCGACGCCTCGCTCGCGCGGTGCCCGTGAAGGCCTGCGGACGCTCATCACCGCCCGGGACAGCGCGAAACTCGCGCGGGTCGCTGCGATCAACGTCCTCAAGGCACTCGTCGTCACCGCGCCCATCGACCTGCGCGAGGAGTTGCGCGGCCGCCCACTGATGGACTTGGTCGGCCGTTGCCAGCGTCTGCGTCCAGACGCCGCCATCGATCCCGAGCACGCAGCGACCAAACTGTCATTGCGCAGCACCGCGAACCGCGTCCGGCACCTCACCGATGAGTGCCGTGAACTCGAGCTGGCGATGATCCCACTGGTGCGCGCGATGGCGCCGGCGCTGCTCGACGAACCCGGCGTTGGCGTGCTGATGGCCGCCCAGATCCTGGTGTCGTGGTCCCACCCTGGCCGCTGCCGTGACGAAGCCGCTTTCGCCAGGCTCGGTGGCGTCGCGCCACTGGAAGCGACCTCGGGACAAACCCAGACCCGCCACCGGCTCTCACGCGGCGGCGATCGCCAGCTGAACCGGGCACTGCACACGGTGATCCTCGCGCGGGCGAAGCACCACCAGCCGACCAAGGAGTACATCGCCCGCCGGATCACCGAAGGCAAGACCAAGAGAGAGGCCATGCGGTGCCTCAAGCGTTACTACGCCCGACACCTCTTCCGTCTCCTTGAAGCCGCTCCGATGACCGCTTGACACTGATAGGAGCATCTCCATGGCTGCGTTGTCGCCGGCCGCGCCGACTCGGCCCATCG
>NZ_JBDIVG010000077.1:0-1388 GCF_039631275.1 Janibacter sp. LM | reverse complement strand
GCCCGGGCATGACCGCGGCCGGGTGTTGGTCGACGTTGCGGTGATGCTCGCCGATGGCGGCGAGGCAATCAGTGACATCGATGTGCTGCGCCACCAAAGCGGCGTCCTCGGGCCGGTCGCGTCGCCGCCGACGGTGTGGCGGGCCTTGGACGAGGTCACGCCCGGAGGGTCGCGCAAGATCACGACCGCGCGGGCACGGGCACGTCGGCGCGTGTGGGCGCAACTGCCCCAAGGCGTGCCGGCCTCGAAGGTCGCGGGCAGCGACCTGGCTGACGTGATCGTGTTGGACGTGGATGCCACGGTCGTGATCGCCCACAGCGAGAAGGAGAACGCTGCAGCCACGTTCAAGCGCACCTTCGGGTACCACCCGATCGGCGTGTGGTGCGACAACACGAGCGAGTTCCTGGCGGCGAAGCTGCGCGCCGGCAACGCCGGGTCGAACACCACCAGCGATCACATCGAAGTCCTGGCCGATGCGATCGCCCAGGTCCCCGGTTCGCACCGCAAGAAGCTGCTCATCCGCTCCGACGGGGCGGGCGCGTCCCACGGGCTGCTGGACTGGCTGACCGAGCAAGGCCGAGTCCGTGGCCGCAGCGTGGAGTACTCGATCGGATTCAGCGTCACCGAGAGGATCCGCGCAGCCATCGCGCTGGTTCCCGCGAAGGTGTGGACGCCTGCTTCCGAGGCCGACGGCAGTGTCCGCGTGGGCGGTGACGTCGCCGAACTGACCGGGCTGATCGACCCGGCCATGCGCGCGAAATGGCCGACCGGGATGCGCGTCATCGTCCGGCGCGAACGACCACACCCGGGCGCACAACTGTCACTGTTCGAAGAAGCCGATGGCTACCGCTATCAAACGTTCGTCACCAACACCGCGACAGGCCAACTGGCGTTCCTTGAAGCTCGCCACCGCGCCCATGCCCGCGTCGAAGACCGCATCCGTCACGCCAAAGACTCCGGCCTGCGACGGTTTCCCTCCCGCGAGTTCACCATCAACCAAACCTGGCTGACACTCGTGCAGATCGCGGCCGACCTGACTGCGTGGACGCGGCTGCTCGCGATGACCGGCGACGCGCAGCCCCTGGCTGACTGCGAACCGAAAGCTCTGCGCTACCGCTTCCTTCACGTCCCCGCCCGACTGACCCACGGGGCCCGCCGACGACGACTGCAGGTCCCCAAGACCTGGCCGTGGGCGGCAGCGATCGTCGCCGTGTTCGCGAACATCGCCGCCATCCCACAACCAGCCTGACCGAACATCCGCCACGACAGAGGAACCTGGAGAACCGCAGACCGGCAGCGCCAGCCGGCCCGCCGTCATGCCCTCGACCCCAGCACACTCGATCACGCCGCCCCGACACCGCCGCGGCCATCGTCATGAATGACCGGGG
>NZ_JBDIVG010000076.1:0-1406 GCF_039631275.1 Janibacter sp. LM | reverse complement strand
GTGTCCACCGTGATGCTCACCGGTGACAACACACGCACCGCGCAGGCCATCGCCAGTGAAGCCGGCATCCGACAGGTTCACGCGGAGACCCTGCCCCAGGACAAGGCCGACCACATCCGCGCCTCGATGGCCACGGCCCCGACGGCGATGATCGGCGACGGCATCAACGACGCGCCCGCACTGGCCACTGCCACCGTCGGTATCGCGATGGGCGCCGGCGGTTCCGCCGCCGCAGTCGAGTCCGCAGACGTTGCCTTCACTGGCCACGACCTCCGGCTGCTGCCACAGGCCCTCGCACATGCCCGCCGCGGACGAGCGATCATGACCCAGAACGTCATAATGTCGGTGGCCCTGATCGCGGTCCTCTTCCCGCTCGCCCTGTTCGGCGTGCTGGGTTTGGCCGCGGTCGTGCTGGTCCACGAGGTCGCCGAGGTCATCGTCATCGCCAATGGTTTGCGAGCCATCCGCACCCAGCACCATTCCCAGCCTGACGCCAGGAGCGATGACTACTCTGCGCGCCAGCAGCGCCCTTCGATGATTGGATCCCAATGAGCAAGAGCCTGGAACTGTCCATGGCCATGATCGTGGCGGTTCTCGTGGCATTGGTCGCTGCGGTGACGTTCAGCCGGGCCGGCGGAGAGGCGGCACCTACGGGGTCCGGAAGCGGAGCGTCCGCGCCCTTGGTGCGCGATGACAGCCCCCGCCTGACCTCCGGCAAGAAGGCAGTGTTCGTGGAGTACCTCGACTTCGAGTGCGAAGCCTGCGGCGCAGCCCACCCCGTCATGACAGACCTGCGTGACAAATACGGGAACGACGTGACCTTCGTGGTGCGCTACCTCCCCCTGCATGGAAACTCGATGAACGCGGCGCTGGCTGCCGAGGCCGCCCGTGAACAGGACAAGTTCGAGGAGATGCACGACAAGCTCTTCGAGACGCAGGCCGAGTGGAGCCACTCTGAGTCGTCCAGGGAGAAGACCTTCGAGGGGTATGCCCAGGAGCTGGGGCTGGACATGAAGCAGTACCGCGCCAGCCTGAAGGACCCTGCCGCCGCGAAGCGCATCGAGCAGAGCACGAAGGACGCCCAGACACTGGGCGTCACCGGCACACCCACCTTCTTCCTCGACGGCAACAAGATCGAGCCGACCACCATCGCCGACTTCGAGACCACGCTTGATGCCGCAATCGAAGACTGAGCCGACCGCCGTCACCCCGGCGGTTGCGGTCAACGCTCGTGGCCTGGGCTGGCTGTACCTCGTCGGGGGCCTGATCGGGCTGCTCTGCGCCGTCGTGCTGCTCGTGGAGAAGATCGAGCTGCTCAAGAACCCGGACTACGTCCCCTCGTGCAGCATCAACCCGATCCTGTCCTGCGGCTCGGTCATGGTCACCCCGCAGGCAGACGCCTTCGG
>NZ_JBDIVG010000075.1:0-1423 GCF_039631275.1 Janibacter sp. LM | reverse complement strand
CGGCCGGGTGTGATCGGTGTTCACGCCGCTGTTCGGGAGGCGCTGCTCAGCAGGATACGGGTGCGGTAGTTGTGCGGGTTGCGGAAGCCTCGTCCGGTGCGCTTGATTTGCTTGATGCCGGTGTTCGCGGCCTCGACCTTCGCGGTGGTCGCGCCGGTGACGACGAGGACCTCGATGGCGTCCCACCATGCCACGACGGTCTCGTACAGCGCGGTGGTCTCGGGCATGTCCGCGACCACCGCGTAGTAGCCCAGGCGCATCCGCTCGTTCCAGGCGTCGGCGAGCGTGTCGACGGCCAGCAGGCGGCGTAGTTGTTCCTTGATCGCCCACGCTGCGGACAGCTCGTCGGTCGGGTCGTCGATGGCGAAGACCCGATCCAACCGGGCCCAGGCCCGCTGCGAGAGGGTGTCCGCGCCGCGCAGCAGCAGCAAGCGGTGCGCCCACGCCGGGTCGTTCTTGCGGCCGCGCCGGCCGTGCTGAGCGCGGGTCAGGCGCTGCCGCACCCGAGTGACCATGTCGTTGCCGAGCTTGACCAGGTGGAACTTGTCCACCGAGACCGCCGCTCGGGGCAGGTGCTCGCGCAGCGCCTTGCGGAACGCCGCCGAGGGGTCGATCGCGACGACTTGCACCTGCTCGCGCCACGCGGGTGAGCGCTCGGCCAGCCAGGCGCCCACGGCGGTGGAGTCGCGCCCGTCGACGATGCCGAGGACCTGCCCAGTGGCCAGGTCGACCAGCGTGGTCATCCACGGCTCGTACCGGCGCCCGGCGCCAGCTTCGTCGCGGAAGAAGCGCACTGAGCGGTAGCGGTGCTCATCGATGCCCAACCGGGTGACCGCGATGTCGTCGACGTCGGGCAGCACAGCCGCTGCCGCGCTGGTCAGGGCGGTCTGGACCAGCCACCACGAGATCCGGTGGGCGCGCGCGACCTCCGCGGCAGCACGGCCGGAGTCGATGACCGCCGCCACGATCTGCTCCTTCAACCGCCTCGTCGAGCGCGCGAACCGCGGAACCTGTGTGGTGGCCTCGGCGAACGTGCCTCTGCTGCAGCGTGATTCGGAGCAGAACCAGCGTCGTTTGGCCCACAGCACCTCCACGGCGCCGGCGACCGGGACGTCCCGGACCCGTTGCAGACGACGGGAGTGGGCCTTCGTCGCGATCACGCCGCACTCCGGACAGCCGGGTGGATCGGTCGAGGCGACCGTCACCCGCCGGCCGCCTTCGGGCAGGTCGACGGCGTCGATGACGCGGTAGTCAGGCAGATTGAAGATCGTGCTCGCAGCATCACGCCGCGAGACCGTAGGCTCGTTCACAGGCTCGTGGTCCTCTGTTCTGGGATGTCTCGACAACACCCATCACAGCAGGGCCACGAGCTCCTACGCCGCTACGACGCGGACCTCTCCTTCACCACGAACCACGGAGAGCC
>NZ_JBDIVG010000074.1:0-1436 GCF_039631275.1 Janibacter sp. LM | reverse complement strand
CTCCATCAGCGCGTTGATGCTCCTATAGATCGTCAAGTCGATCAGGCCGCGATTTCGAGCTCTCCATTAACGGGCTTGGCGATGGCGTCCGGGGCCGGCAGCAGGCGGAAGAGCTCGCGAGCGAGGTACCGCTTCAGGCACCGGATGATCTCCCGCTTCGACATGCCCTCGGCGGTGCGACGGGCCACGTAGTCGATCGTCGGCTGATGCCAGCGCATGCGCACGATGACCACGCGATACAGCGCGGCGTTGGCCTGCCGGTTCCCGCCGCGGTACAGACGGTGCCGGCTGTTGGTCTTGCCGGATCCAGCCGGGATCGGGCACGCGCCACACATCTTGGCAAACGCTGCCTCGGACTTGATCCGGTTGGCGTTGTCGCCGGCGGTGATCAGCATCTGTGCCGCAGTGTCGTAGCCGACGCCGACGGCCTCGACGAGCTGGGGCGCAGCGGCCGCAGTGAGTGCCTTCATTGATGCGGCGTGAGCCTTGGCCTCCTCGTGCAGCGCCAGCCAACGCTTCGCCATCGAGGACAGCACGTGTCGCATCGCCACATCCGGGTCGCCCGGCACAACAACGGCAGGTGCGCCACGGCGCACGGGCGGCAGTGGAGTCGGACCCTCTAGCGCCGCGCACGCGAGGATCAGCTTGTGGTCGGTGAGCGTCTCCAGCTCCGCCCGCAACGCCTCGCTCCCGGTCGCGAGGGTCGCCTTGAGCGTGATCATCGCGGTTGTCCGCGCTTGAACGGCACCGTCGTAGGCGATCTTGACCAGCCTGATCGTTTCGACCGCGCCGTCGGCGGTCTTGGGTGTCGACAGCCCGTGCCCAGCCAGGAGCTGGCGTGCAGCGTGCTCGGCATCGATGGTGTCGTTCTTCCCTGCGAGTCGACGTTCCGCGGCCCGTGCTGGGCGGGCGATCTCGTGGACGTCGTGACCGTGGTTGCGCAGGTAGCGCGCCAAGCCGACCCCGTAGGAGCCGGTGCCCTCGACGCCGAACCCGATCAGCCGACCGGCCGACCCGACGAAGGCCAGACAGAAGGCGAGGAGCTCCTCAAACCCGGCGATGGTGGTGGGCACGACGATGTCGCCGAGCCGGCCGCCAAAGCCGTCGATCGCGACCGCTACGTGGTTGTCCTTGTGGGTGTCGACGCCGACGATGACATCGTCACGCCGAAGCTGCATGCTGGGCATCGGGCTGTGGATCCTCTCTCGCACTTTCCGGGCGGGCTGTCCATGGCTCAGCTGGCCGGAGTGGGCGGACAGGACTGCGATGAGGCCCTGGTCGAGTCAGGCTCCTATCAGGTCACTGCCCACCCGGCCAGCAGCCTGGTGAACGCCACCACCCGGGGCCGACACGTCAACGCGAGGGCACCCGCAGGGCCGGTCATAAGCAAGGGTCAGACCCCAGGTGGTGGCGCAGTCACGATGCTCGCAGTCGTA
>NZ_JBDIVG010000073.1:0-1468 GCF_039631275.1 Janibacter sp. LM | reverse complement strand
GGTCAGACCCCAGGTGGTGGCGCAGTCACGATGCTCGCAGTCGTAGGCATCGCCGACCGACCCGATCGAGGGGCGGATCTGCTCAAGGGCAAGATGTTCCGTCAGCCGCAGACTCGTGTATTGCGACCCGGCATCCGAGTGGTGGATCAACTGGCCGGGATCCGCCAGGCGTCCCTCACGGCCGCGCTGCCAAATCGCCATCCGCAGCGGGACCATCACCAGATCGGTCTGCTTGGTCGTCGCAGCGTGCCACGCCACGATCCGTTGGGCGTAGACATCGACGATGAACGCGACATAGGTGAAGCCCGCCCACGTCCTGACATACGTGAAGTCGGTGACCCACACCCGGTTGGGTGCCTCGACGGTGAAGTCACGATCGAGCAGGTCACCGGCCCGGATGCCGTCCTTGGCCGGGATCGTGGTCCGAACGCCTTTGTCACGCCGCACGCCGACCAGACCAAGGGTGCGCATCGCCCGATCCACCGACCCGAACGAGGCGTCGGCGATGACGGTGCGACGTATGTAGGCGCTCATCTTCCGGCGCCCGTACAGCCCCTCCGGAGTCAACTTGCTGCGGCCGTGCTGGTCGGTGGTCCAAGCGATATCGCGCACCGCGTCCATGACCTGGGCGTCGGTGACGGTCCGTGTGGCTACGGCCCGCCCGACGCTCTTCCAGCTGCGGTAGGTCCGCGCGGCAACCTGACAGCCCTGCTCGCGCAGCACCCGGCAGATCGACTCGACCGCGTGGCCCTGGCTTCTCATGGTGTCGATGAATCCCATGATCAGCGGTTGCGGGGGTCGAGTTCCCCCGCGAAGAAAGTCGTCGCCGCTTTCAGCACGGCCACGTCCTCGCGCAACCGCCGGTTCTCGGCCCTCAACTTCTTGATCTCCTCAGACTCCTGCGTCGTGGTCCCCTCCCGACGGCCCGCGTCGATGTCCGCCTGGGCGACCCAGCGCCGTACCGACTCCCGCGAAACGTTCAGCTGCTTCGACACCGCGACCATCGCCTCAGTCATCGACGGGTACTCCTGCCGGTGCTCGATCACCAACCTCACAGCTCGAGCCCGCAACTCGGGATCAATCTTCTTCGGCATGTGCTCATCCTCCTGGACTCAAACAGGAGCGGCATCAAACCTGGGGCGCTTCAGGTTGGACCCGGGGGATCCGCGAGGCAGTTTGGGAGGAACTTGAGCTCGTCACCCATTGGCGGGGCTACTTGGAGGCACCCATGAGATACCTGCGGCACGTCATCGAGACTGACTGACGTCGGGCCATCTCAAGCCCTTCGGGACTGTGCAGGTCGACCGCTCGCGATGCGCGGATCTGGCGCGTTGGGGGGCGGGTACGCTCGCCCGACCATGGCCGCGATCCGCGCGCATGTTCCGGGTGAGGATCCCGTTGCGGGACGCGGTAGGACGTGTGTCTTAACCTCGATCCACCGATCGACTGTGTCCGGTGGGCGGCGTGG
>NZ_JBDIVG010000072.1:0-1473 GCF_039631275.1 Janibacter sp. LM | reverse complement strand
GTCCTCCCAGGCCGGAAATGACCCACGGATCAGTCAGGAGAGCCAGTTATGTGGGTGATCGGTGTCAAGCGGGGGTGTCGTCGAGCTTGGTGAGGACGGCGTCGTAGACGTCGCGGCGGCGGTCGTGACCCTGCTCCGCGGCGTCGTCTCGCTGTGCCTGGATGGTGTCGCGGTGGGCGATGGTGGTGAAGAACATCGTGCAGGATTCGCAGATGGTCTCGTATTGGCAGTCCAGTTCGCGGGGGCGCCCGCAGTAGCCGTTGCCCAGGAGGCGCTTGACCGTCTCGTTGCGTAGCACCCGCATGTTCTGTCCGGCCGCGTCGGCGGGCAGCACCGCATGTTGCCCGTGGGCGTGGGCGGCTTGTTCGTAGAGGGCTTCGACCTTCTCGGTGACGGCGAAGTACTCCTCGGCCACCGTCCGGTCGGCGATGCGCCACATTCGGTGGGTCTCTTGCCGGCAGTAGCCCAGGCTGGCGGCCTGGTCGGCGAACTTGGCGGCCTGGTCGGGGTAGGCCTCGGTGACGTACTTGCCCCACCGGCATCCGGAGGTGACCACGAAGACGGGGTCGACCCGGGACACCGCAGTGCACCAGGGCGTGCCCGGCGAATGTCATCACGTCACTGCGGGTGTCGCGCCGTTGCTGGACTGGCAGCGCCAGTCAGGAGTCCAGGTCGCCGTAGCGGTTGATAAACCCGACGACTCCTCGGCGTCGACACCGACTCCCGCTTTCACCAGCAGCAGCGTTGATGTATGCGCGTGCGGCCGAGTCCAACGTCGGCGCCACCAGCGGCACGGCGGGCATCCCGGAAGGCGCCGTCCGTGGAAACACCGGGCCTGTCGCGGCGGCGTTGATGCTCACGATGTTCCTCCTGGAAGCTCGTCGTCACGGGTCAACGAGACGGCCTCGACGAACTCGTTGAGCTTGCTGCCCGCGGCATTGGCGAACCGTGCACCGCGCAAGATCGCCCACACAACCCAGATCGGCGATCTGATGAACCACCACTCGTAGACCAGCCGGTTGTGGATCCGGGCAGCCAGACGATAGCGCTCGGCGTCCCCTCTCTGCGAGACGGCCGACCTGCACGCAGCGGTCCGAATAACCATCCCAGTGCCAGCAGAGCCGCCTCGTGCAACGCGAGCACGCCCGCATGCCAGCACCTCCTGGCACAGCTCGTCCTTGAACTCCTGGCTGAACCGTCTACGGGATGCACTCACTGCGGATCTCGTTTCCAGTAGAACCCTCACCTTAGGAGGGCCCACTGTCCGAGATCACCGCGGCAGGCCAGTACAGCGTCAACGCGACCATCATCTTCGGGTCGTGCGCTGCGCGTCCCCACCCATCGGCGCGGTAGCCGGCGTGGAACGCGGACAGGTCCATCTGCTCGACCGCGTCGAGCACGAACCAGGCCAGATGGTCCTCCTTGAGCCACTAGCCCCGGTCATTCATGACGATGGCCGCGGCGGTGTCGGGG
>NZ_JBDIVG010000071.1:0-1499 GCF_039631275.1 Janibacter sp. LM | reverse complement strand
GGTGGATTCAACTGGTCGTCGCAACACCTTGACTTCGGAGGTGTTCAGGGATGGCGTCGAGCGACTGGCGTAGGAAGACCAGCGATGTACCGGAGGGGCTTCGTCGGCAGTGGCGTGCGGATCGGGCGCTGCGCCCGCCGATGCGCTCGCCTGGACGGCCTGAGCCCTCGCGTGCTGTGCAGCGACAGTTTTGGCGGTTGATCGCCACGGGCATCACCTCGGCTGAGGCTGCGGTGAGGGTGGGCGTGTCCGTGCCGGTGGGCTCGCGCTGGTTTCGTCACGCTGGCGGCATGCCACCGATCTGTCTGGCCGAGCCCACGGGCCGTTACCTGTCTTTCGAGGAACGTGAGGAGATCGCGATCCTGCGCGCCCGAGGTCAGGGAGTGCGCCAGATCGCCCACGCGATCGGGCGTGACCCGGGGACGGTCTCACGCGAACTGCGCCGCAACGCCGCCACCCGTGGCGGGAAGCTGGAGTACCGGGCAGTGGTGGCGCAGTGGAAGGCTCAGCAGGCGGCCAAGCGCCCCAAGACCGCGAAGCTCGGCCAGAACGAACGGTTGCGGCAGTACGTCCAAGAACGGCTCGCGGGTGACGTCCGTCGACCTGACGGCACGCCCGTCGAGGGTCCGAGACTGCCTGCGTGGAAGGGGCTGAACAAGCCGCACCGGGCCGATCGTCGGTGGTCGACGGCGTGGAGCCCGGAGCAGATCTCACAGCGGCTGAAGGTCGACTTCCCCGATGATGAGTCCATGCGCATCAGCCACGAGGCGATCTACCAGTCGCTGTTCATCCAAGGGCGCGGCGCGCTCCAGCGCGAGCTGGTCGCCTGCCTGCGCACCGGCCGAGCGCTGCGGCGGCCACGAGCCCGTACACGCAACAAGGCACAAGGGCACGTCACCGCTGATGTCGTCCTGTCCGAGCGTCCGGCCGAGGCCGATGACCGGGCCGTACCCGGTCACTGGGAGGGCGACCTGATCATCGGCACCGGCCGGTCAGCGATCGGCACCCTCGTCGAACGCAGCAGCAGGAGCACCGTGTTGGTGCACCTGCCGCGACAGCAGGGCTGGGGCCAGAAGCCCTACGTGAAGAACGGGCCAGCCCTGGGCGGCTACGGAGCCGACGCGATGAACGCCGCGCTCACCAGATCGATGACCACGCTGCCCGAGCAGCTGCGCAAGACCATCACCTGGGACCGCGGCAAAGAACTCTCCGGCCACGCCACGTTCGCGCTGGCCACCGGCACCAAGGTGTTCTTCGCCGACCCGCACTCACCCTGGCAAAGGCCGACCAACGAGAACACCAACGGGCTTCTGCGGCAGTACTTCCCCAAGGGCACCGACCTGTCCCGCTGGTCGGCCGAGGACCTCGAAGCCGTCGCGTACGCACTGAACAACAGGCCCCGCAAGGTCCTCGGCTGGAAGACCCCCGCCGAGGTCTTCGAAGAGCAACTACGCTCCCTTCAACAACACGGTGTTGCATCGACTGGTTGAACCTGCCCA
>NZ_JBDIVG010000070.1:0-741 GCF_039631275.1 Janibacter sp. LM | reverse complement strand
AACACCTCCGAAGTCAAGGTGTTGCGACGACCAGTTGAATCCACCCTGGCTTCCGGCGTCGGAGTGGTGCAGCAGCTGGCCCGGCTCGACCGGGGTGCCGTGTCGTTCGCGGTCCCACAGTGCGATCCGCAGCGGGGTGAGGACCAGGTCGGTGACCTTGGTCGTGGCGGCGTGCCAGCCCACGATCCGCTGGGCGTAGACGTCGACGACGAAGGCGACGTAGACGAACCCGGCCCAGGTCCTGCAGTAGGTGAAGTCCGCGACCCAACGGGTGTTGGGTGCCGGTGCGGTGAAGTCGCGGTTCAACCTGTCCCCGGCACGGTGTCCGTCCTTGCCAGGGATGGTGGTGCGGACCGTCTTGCCGCGGCGGACCCCGTTCATGCCCAGTGAACCGCGCTGGGTTGGTTGGAGTCTCCATCGTTTGGAAACGAGGATGGACTCATGCCGAAGGACACCACCCCGGGGAAGCCGACTACGCGTCGTTACAGCCCTGAAGAGAAGGCCGCTGCGGTGCGGATGGTCAGGACGCTGCGCGTGGAGTTGGGAACGGAGCACGGCACGGTGCAACGCGTCGCCGCCCAGCTGGGGTACGGCACCGAGTCGGTGCGGTCCTGGGTACGCCAGGCCGACATCGACGAGGGCCACGTGCCGGGGGTCAGCACCAGCGACGCGGCGAGGTTGAAAGCGCTGGAACAGGAGAACCGTGAGCTCAAGCGCGCTAACGAGATCTTGAAGAGGGCA
>NZ_JBDIVG010000007.1:0-39548 GCF_039631275.1 Janibacter sp. LM | reverse complement strand
AGGAGACCCGCCCCTTACACAGACAATCTGACACCCCCGTCCAACCCGCCGACCCGGTCGGTGACCCGCCCTCCCGGGCCGGAGGTCAGCACCTCGTCACGGGCGACCCCCAGCAGGATCCCCAGGTCCTCCTCGAGGAGGACCGGGTCGGCGACCCGGCGCACCGACTCGTGGAAGCGCACCAGCTGGTCGGCCTTGCCCAACGGCAGACGGCCCTCGGAGACCGCGGCCCGCACCTCCTGCGTGGCCGGGCCTGCCGATGCCACCCGCACCACCTGCGCGACGTGCTGGGTCGAGGGGCGGGGCGCGCGGCGCCCTTCGTTGACCCCGACCCAGTCGTGCGCCGACCACGACGACTCGCCCGGCAGGCCCCGGCAGATGCCCTCGGCGACCAGCGCGACCTCGGCCGACTCCAGCAACTGACGCGCCTGCCCGATCGCCGACAACGCGTCCGCGATCTGCCCGTCAGCGGCCTGCCAGGCCGTGGACTCATCCGTGTACAGCAGCGCGCGCACCGCGTCCCGCAGGCCCGTCACGAGGCCCCGATCGCGGTACTGCACGTCCCCCACTGACATGACTCGATCATATGTTCGATGACCCGCGTCACAGTGGACCGACACGCCGTCATCTCCCCGGGAACCACGCGCGGACTGTCTGCTACTCGCCGTTGGCGGTCTCGTCGATCCAGTCGACGGCCTCGTCGGTCAGCTGGGTCTCCCCCTCACGGGATCCCCCCCGCCCACCAGCGCGGGTCTCGCTGTCCTGCAGTGACAGTCAAGATCTCGCTCAAGATGTCACCGGGAAGCGGTTCGCCGTTGTGCTCGATGAGCCACGTCTGGGTCGAGGTGGCGAGGCCCGGCCAGACCTGGGACATGTCCATGCTGCTGATGCTTCCGGCGCGGGGTCGATGACGCAACAGCGTGGTCATCCGCGGGGCGAGCGACTCCGCGTAGGCACGGCCACCGGTCACCGGTCACGAGCACTACCCTGCGGGCATGAGCGAAGTCAGCGCGCCCGAGCAGGAGGTCGTGGGGATCTGCCGCGACCTGCTGCGCATCGACACGAGCAACTACGGCCCCGGCCAGGAGGGTCCGGGGGAGCGCGAGGCGGCCGACTACGTCGTCGCGCAGCTGCGCGAGGTGGGGCTGGAGCCGCAGGTCTTCGAGTCCGAGCCCGGTCGCACCACCGTGAGCGTGCGCATCGCCGGCGCCGACCGCGACCGGGGCGCCCTGTGCATCCACGGGCACCTCGACGTCGTGCCCGCCAACGCCGAGGACTGGAGCGTCCCCCCCTTCGACGGCCTGGAACGCGACGGCTGCCTCTGGGGTCGCGGCGCGGTCGACATGAAGGACATGGTCGCGATGATGCTCGCGACCGTCCGCCACCTCGCGCGGACGGGGACGGTCCCGCCGCGCGACCTCCTGTTCGTCTTCTTCGCCGACGAGGAGGCCGGGGGAGTCCTCGGCAGCCAGTTCATGGTGCGGGAGCACCCGGAGGTCTTCGAGGGCGTCACCGAGGCGATCAGCGAGGTCGGCGGGTACAGCGTCACCGTCGAGGACGCGAAGGGAGAGCCTCGCCGCGCCTACCTCCTCCAGACCGCGGAGAAGGGCATCGCCTGGCTCCACCTCGAGGCCAGGGGCACGGCCGGCCACGGCTCGGTCCCCACGTCCGACAACCCGATCGTCCATCTCGCCGAGGCCATCTCGCGGATCAACGCGCACAAGTGGCCCCGTGAGTTCATCGTCTCCGTGCGCGGCCTCCTTGACGGTCTCGCCGACCTCACCGGCGTCGGGTACAGCGACGAGGACGCCGAGGCGCTGCTCGAGCGCATCGGTCCCGCAGCGGGATTCGTCCGCGGCGCGCTCCAGGACACGGCCAACGTGACGATGCTCGAGGCCGGCTACAAGCACAATGTCGTCCCGCAGTCGGCGTCCGCCGCTCTCGACTGCCGCTTCCTGCCCGGGCACGAGGACGAGCTCATGCAGACCATCCGCGACCTGGCGGGGGAGCACGTCGAGGTCGTCGTCGACCACAAGGACATCTCCCTCGACGCGCCCTTCGAGGGCGAGCTGGTCGACCGGATGCGCGCAGCCCTCCTCGCCGAGGACCCGGAGGCGACGATCCTGCCGTACTGCCTCTCGGGCGGCACGGACAACAAGGCCCTGTCGACGATGGGGGTGACCGGCTACGGGTTCGCGCCCCTGCGCCTGCCCGCCGACCTCGACTTCGCGCCGATGTTCCACGGGATCGACGAGCGGGTCCCGCTGGAGTCCCTCGAGTTCGGCGCCCGGGTGCTCTGGCGCCTCGTCGAGGACTGCTGACTCAGCGGTTGGGCAGCGCCGGCGGGCGCGGCACGCGGATGATCTTGCGACGTAACCAGGCCTTCTGCATCCCGTCGATGTAGACGACGGTGCGGTGCAGCTCCCAGTGGCCGTACTCGGCGTGATCGGTCAGCTCCTGACGGATCGCGGCACGCGCGGCACCCCGCGGGAAGTGGATGGTGCGGAACTCGTACTCGGGCATCGATGTCATTGTGGCCCATGGGATACCGTCATGCCCATGAGCGACCCGCGCCCCGCACTGAACCAGCTGATCGCCGCCTTCGAGCGTCACCTCGAGGCCTCGGCCCAGCGCCGTGGCGAGGATGACCCCACCGTCGTCGCCGCCTACGAGGACCTCGCCGATGCCTTCGAGGCCTACGACGACGCCCTCCACGACGCGACGGGGGAGATGACGCCCCTCGTGGTCGTCGACGAGCAGTTCATGGTCGACGAGGACGAAGAGGACGACGGGTCCGACGACGACTCGGACAACGACTCGTCGGATGACGACTACGACGACGACGAGGACGAGCAGTCCTACTCGGGCCTGGACGACGAGGAGTACGACGCGGAGGACTCGCGCCGCTGAGCGGCGTCTCCCCGAGCCTGGCTCAGAGCCAGCCGGAGCGGCGGAAGAGCCGGTACAGCCCGACGCACACGAGCACCATGGCCAGCACGGCGGTCGGGTAGCCGTAGTGGATCTCTCGGCCGCCGATGAGCGCGGTCGCCGACAGCTCGGGCATGCCCTCGAAGTTCATGCCGTAGACGCCGGCGATCATCGTCGGGAAGGCGAGCATCGCGGCCCACGCGGAGATCTTGCGCATGTCCTGGTTCTGCTGCACGCCGACCTGCGCCAGATGGGCGCTGAGCACGTCCGAGAGCAACCGGTCCTGGGACTCGGTGTTGTCGATGACGAGCGACAGGTGGTCGTTGACGTCACGGAAGCGCAGGCGCAGCTCCTCGGTGGGCAGGGGAGTGGTGGTGCCGACGAGGTGCGACAGGGGCCTGGCCAGCGGCAGCGCCGCCCGCTTGAACTCGAGCACCTCTCGCTTGAGCGCGTAGATCTCCTCCGTCGACACCCGGCCGTCGTCGGGTGAGAAGACCCCCGTCTCGATGTCATCGAGGTCGGTCTGGATCTCGTCCTCGATCTCGAGGTACTGGTCGACGACGAAGTCGATGATCGCGTGGAAGACGCCCCACGGGCCGTGCCGCAAGGACTCCCGGTCGTGCTGCTCGAGACGGGTGCGCAGCCCGGCGAGCGGGCTGGCCTCGCCGCGCCGGATCGTCACGATGTAGTCGGGCCCGATGAAGACCATGATCTCTCCGGACTCGACGTCGGAGGTCTCCTCGATGTATCGCAGGGGCCGCAGCACGACGAAGTGCCCGTCGCCGTAGCGCTCGACCTTGGGCCGCTGGTCGCCCGTCACCGAGTCCTCGATGGCGAGCGGGTGGAGGCCGAGCTCCTCGGAGACCCGCGCGAAGCTCTCGCTCGAGGGGTCCCGCATGCCGATCCACAGGAAGTCCTCGTCCTCGCCCGCCACGAGCCCGCCCCGACGGGAGCGGATCTCGGCGAGGGTGTCGCTGATGTCCTCGCAGGGCAGGCGCTGCCCGTCGCGGTACCGGGCCTGGTCGACGATCACCGCAGCATCCTGTCAGGCGAGGCCTAGGGTGGGGGCCGTGGCGTACTGCATCCTCATCCGGCACGGGCGCTCGACCGCCAACACCCAGGGGGTCCTCGCGGGGTGGACCGAGGGCGTCGCCCTCGACGAGACCGGGCGGGAGCAGGCCGAGCGGCTGGTGACGCGCCTGGGGGAGACCGCTGTCGTCCACCTGGCGACCAGCCCACTGCAACGCTGCCGCGAGACCGCGGACCCGCTGCTCGCCGCCCACGGACTCACCGCGCAGGTCCACGAGGGCCTCGGCGAGTGCCGGTACGGCTCGTGGACCGGCCGCGCGCTCAAGGACCTCGTGGACGAGCCGCTGTGGCGGGTCGTGCAGGACCGCCCGAGCGAGGCCACCTTCCCCGACGGCGAGACCCACGTCGGCGAGTCGATCGCTGCGATGGCCGCACGCGCGGTCGCGGCGGTGCGGGAGATCGACGCGGCGGTGACGGCCGAGCACGGCGAGCACGCGGTGTGGGCCGCGGTGAGCCACGGTGACGTCATCAAGGCGATCCTCGCCGAGGCCGTCGCGACTCCCCTCGACGACTTCCAGCGCCTGCACGTCGACCCGGCGTCCATCTCGGTCGTCCGGTACACGTCGACGCGGCCGATGCTGCTGCGCAGCAACGACACCGGCAGCTCCGTACTGACCCCGCCGCGGCCGAAGGGGGACACCCCGGCGAGCGGGGACGCGGCGGTCGGGGGCGGAGCGGGACTAGGGTCGACGTCATGATCGTCGTCGACTTCGACCCCCCGGAGCGCTTCGTGCTGGGCACCGTGGGCCCGCCCGGGCAGCGCGCCTTCTTCCTCCAGGCCAGCGACAGCACGCGCCGTCTGCAGATCTCCCTCGAGAAGCTGCACGCGCAGATCCTCGCCGAGCGCATCGGAGAGCTGCTCGACCAGGTCGCGGGTCTCGAGGCCACGGTCGCGGCCGCCGCGGAGGCCGCGGACAACGCCCCCCTGGACACCCCGATCTCGGAGGACTTCCGGGTGAGCGCGTTGGCGCTGTCCTGGGACGAGGAGCGTCACGTCGTCGTCATCGAGGCGCACGACCACGATCCCGACGAGCCCGAGGACGAGGGCCCGACGGGGGAGCGGAAGTCGATGCGCGTCTCCCTCCCGCCGGCGCAGGCACGGGCCTTCGCCCGTCGCTGCGAGACGATCGTGCGGGCCGGCCGCCCCTCCTGCCCCTTCTGCGGCGGTCCGCTCGACCCGGACGGCCACATCTGCCCCCGAGCCAATGGCTACAAGCGCTGACGAGGTGACGTCGCCCCCTTCGCTCGGTGACGGGGAGCTCGTCGTCCTCGGTCGGCACCCGCTGGCCAGCAATGTCGTGCTCGTCGCCGAGGTCCGTGCCCCCGGCGTCGTCCCGGTCACCGTCGCCTACAAGCCTGTCGACGGCGAGCGCGAGCTGTGGGACTTCCCCGACGGCTCACTCGCGGCCCGCGAGGTGGCGGCCTGGCACATCGACGACCTCGGTGGTTTCGGGCTCGTGCCGGAGACGGTCTGGCGGGACGGACCCGTCGGCCCGGGCTCGGTGCAGCGGTGGATCGGCGAGGCGAGCAGCCTGTGCCCGAGCCCCGTCACGGTCACGCCACCTGATGACGTCCCCGCCGGGCACCTCGTGGTCCTGGAGGGCGAGGACGCAGGGGGTGCCCCACTCGTGCTCTCCCATCCCGACGACCCCCGCCTGCGGTCCATGGCCGTGCTCGACGCCGTGCTCAACAACTCCGACCGCAAGGGCGGCCACATCCTCGAGCACGACGGACGGCTGTGGGGCATCGACCACGGCGTCGGGCTGCACGCCGACCCCAAGCTGCGGACCGTGCTGTGGGGCTGGGCCGGTGAGCCCATCCCGGCGGCGGACGTCGAGCGGCTGCACCGGCTGACGGAGGCCCTCGACGAGCCGGAGGTGGGGGCCGAGCTCGGCCTGCTGCTCACCCCGCTCGAGGTGGACGCCCTGCGCGAGCGGGTCGAGCACCTGCTCGCCACCGGCACCCACCCGGGGCCGACCCACGGCTGGCCCTCGATCCCGTGGCCGCCGCTGTGACAGGCACCTCGTAGGCTGTCCGCGTGAGAGCCTGGCCGACCCCTTCCCTGCCCGTTGTCCCCGGTGAGCCCATCGCCCTTCGTCTGTACGACGTCGCCAGGGAGGCCGTGGCACCGGTCGAGCCCGAGGGTCCCGCGCGCGTCTACGTCTGCGGTGTCACCCCGTACGACACGACGCACATGGGCCACGCCGCGACCTACGTGACCTTCGACCTCGTCGGGCGCGCGCTGCGTGACGGTGGCCGCGAGGTGGTCTACGTGCAGAACGTCACGGACGTCGACGACCCGCTCTTCGAGCGCGCGGCCCGCGACGCCCTCGACTGGCGCGAGCTCGGGCAGGCGCAGATCGCGCTCTTCCTCGAGGACATGACCGCGCTCGGGGTCATCCCGCCGGACCACTTCATGGGTGTCATGGAGTCGATGCCGACGATCATCGCCTCGGTGCAGGCCCTCGTGGAGCGCGGCGTGACCTACGAGGTCGTCGAGGACGGGGCGCGTGACACCTACCTCGACCTCGCGGCGGCCGGTGGGCTCGGCGAGCTCAGCCACCTCGACCGCGACACGATGCTCGTCTATTCGGCCGAGCGCGGGGGCGACCCCCAGCGGCCCGGCAAGCGCGACCCCCTCGACCCCTTGCTGTGGCGCGGGGAGCGCGACGGCGAGCCGGCCTGGGAGGCAGGCGGTCTCGGCCGCGGACGCCCGGGCTGGCACATCGAGTGCACGGCCATCGCCATGGAGCACCTCGGTGACCACTTGGACGTGCAGGGTGGGGGCACTGACCTCGTCTTCCCTCACCACGAGATGTCCGTGGTGCAGGCCGAGGCGCTCACGGAGGAGCGGCCCTTCGCCCGGCACACCGCGCACCAGGCGATGGTCGCCTACGACGGCGAGAAGATGAGCAAGTCCAAGGGCAACCTCGTGCGCGTCTCGACGCTGCGCACCGAGGGCGTCGACCCGATGGCGATCCGGCTCGTCCTGCTCGACCACCACTACCGCGGCGAGTGGGAGTGGACCGACGAGGTGCTGACGGCCGGCCAGGAGCGGCTCGACCTGTGGCGCTCGGGGATGTCCACCGACGGTGGGCCCGACGCCTGCGCGACGATCGCCGCCGTGCGTGCGGCCCTGGCCGACGACCTCGACGCGCCCACCGCGCTGCGGGCCGTCGACGCGTGGTGCCGGGAGTCCCTGTCCGCCGAGGGCACGGTGCGCGCGGCCCCCGGCGAGCTCGCGCGTGCGGTCGACGCGCTCCTGGGCATCCGCCTGTAGCCGGCTCGAGGTGGTACCGACCGTCTAGCCGGTCGGTACCACCTCGACCCGAGCGAAGGGGGTCAGCTCGGCCCGTTGGTCTCGTCGCCGCGGCGGCGCAGGTAGCGCTCGAACTCCTTGGCGATCGCGTCCCCGCTCGCCTCCGGCAGCTCGCTGGTGTCCTGGGCGCTCTCGAGCGCGGAGACGTACTCGGCGACCTCCTCGTCGGTGCTCGCCAGCTCGTCGACCCCGCGCTCCCACGCGCGGGACTCCTCCTCGAGGTCGCCGTGCTCGATGACGGTGTCGAGCAGGTCCTCGAGCTGGATGAGCAGCGCGAGCGAGGCCTTGGGGCAGGGCACCTGGGCGGCGTAGTGCGGCACCGCCGCCCAGACGGCGACGGAGACCATCTCGGCCTGGGTCGCGCCGTCGGCCACGACGCCGGTGATGCCGGTCGGCCCCTCGTAGCGCGAGGGCTCGAGCTCGTAGGTGTAGGCGGTGGCCTCGTCGTCCGTCGAGCACGTGATGGGGATGGGGCGGGTGTGGGCGACGTCCGCGAGGAGGGCACCGAGCGTGATGACCGTGCCCACGCCGTTGGCCGCGGCGAGGTCGAGGATCTCGGTGGTGAAGGCCCGCCAGCGGAAGGAGGGCTCGATGCCGGTGACGAGCAGGACGTCGCGGCCGAGGCTGTCGGGGGAGGCGAGCAGGATCCGCGTGGTGTTCCAGTGGATGCCTCGGCCCATGCCCTGGTTGGTCACGCGCGGGCGCGTGACCTGGAAGTCGTAGTAGTCCTCCGGGTCGATGGCCGCGACCGTCTCGGCGTCCCAGATGTCCGCGAGGTGCTCGATGACACGGGAGGCGGCCTCGCCCGCGTCGTTCCAGCCCTCGAAGGCACAGATCATCACCGGGTCGTGCAGCTCGGGCAGGTCCTCGATCTCGATCACATCGGTCAGCCTACGTCGGCCCCAGCGAGGGCTGGTGGGCACCGAGGCGAAGGGGAGCGCCTCACCCCGCGGTCCTCGCCTGCTCCCGGATCCAGTCGCTGGCCGAGCGCGGCGTGATGCCCCGCTCGCGGAGCGGGCCGTCGTCCCACGTCACCGGCCGGAGGTCCTGCATCAACCCGGTGCCGAGGATCGTCGCCATCGCGGGGCTGGTAGACGAACCTCTCGACGCCAGCGTTCTCTGCGGCCTCGACCAGCGACGCCATCCCAAGCTCGTCCGCTTCGTGGATGCTGGGATGCTTGCTGCCCGCGAGCACCCTGGCGATCGCGGTGGCCGACGCCACCACGGTGTGCACCCCCTCGCACGCCACCGCGAGGCTCGCGGGATCGGCGAGGTCCCCGCGGACGACGTCGGCGCCCCACTCACGAAGTCGCGGCGCCTCGGTGCCCGGACGGACCAGACACCGGACCGGATGGTCACCCTCACGCAGCCGCTGGACGACGCGGCTCCCCAGCTCTCCTGACGCACCAACCACGAGGATCATCGCCGAACTCCCTTCGAGCCGGGCACCGGGTAGAGGTCCGACCTTCCATCATCCTCGGGCACCCGCCGGAGGGCAACGGTGGCAGGTCAGGCAGGCACGAACCGGCCACCGCATACTGGGTGCGGATGGTCGCAAGCCGCTGTGAGGAGAACATCCTGAACATGTCCGATTCGACACTCCCGTCAGGCCAGCAGGCCGGCGGCCCGCCACGCACCCCGACGGCCGTCCTGTGGGACATGGACGGCACCCTCGTCGACACCGAGCCCTACTGGATGCTCGCCGAGCACGAGCTCGTCGAGGAGTTCGGCGGGACGTGGACCCACGAGCTGGGGCTGCAGCTCGTCGGCAACCCGCTGCTCGTGTCCGCGCAGTTCATCCTCGACAACTCGCCGGTCGACCTGCCGGCCGAGGAGGTCGTGCTGCGCCTGCAGTCGCGCGTCGTCGACCAGATCGCGGCGGCGGTGCCGTGGCGACCCGGCGCGCGAGAGCTGCTCGCCGCCTGTCGTGCGGAGGGCGTGCCCTGCGCCCTGGTGACGATGTCCTGGACCGACCTCGCGCGAGCCGTCGTCGACGCGACCGAGCCGGGGTCCTTCGCGGTGGTGGTGACGGGCGACCTGGTGACGCACGGCAAGCCGCACCCGGAGCCCTACGAGCGGGCCCTGCGCGAGCTCGGGGTCGAGGCCGCCGGCTGCGTGGCCCTCGAGGACTCGCCGACCGGCGTCCGCTCGGCGGTCGCCGCCGGCGTCCCCACGCTCGCCATCCCGCACCACGTCGAGATCCCCGAGATCCCGGGGGCCGTGCCGGTGCCGGGACTGGCCGGGGTCACCCCCTTCGACCTGCTGCCGCTCGCGCGCCTCGCGACGCCGGCCGAACCCGCATTCCCCTAGGGCAATGCAGTCTCCGGGGTGATGATCTCGATCGTCTCGGGCAGCTCGGGTGGGGTGCCCCCGAAGGCGGGGCAGAGGGGCTTGAAGTCGCACCACCCGCACAGCCGGGACGGGTTGGGCCGGAAGTCCCGGGCGGCGACGGCCTGCTCGATCGCGCCCCACACGGCACGGACGTTGCGCTCGAGCGCGAGGAGGTCGGCCTCGTCCGGGACGTACCGGATGATCGTGCCGTCCTTGAGGTAGACCAGCTGCAGCAGGTCGGGGACACGCCCGGTGCGGCGCCAGAGCACCAGGCCGTAGAACTTCATCTGGAAGAGGGCCTTGCCCTCGAAGCCCGGCCCCGGCGTGCGGCCCGTTTTGTAGTCGACGACCCGCACCTGGCCGGTGGGCGCGATGTCGACCCGGTCGATGATGCCGCGCAGCACCAGGCCCTCGACCTCGGTCTCGACCTTGACCTCACGTTGAGCAGGCTCGAGCCTCGATGGGTCCTCGAGGGTGAACCATCGGTCGACGAGCTGCTCGGCCGCGGCGAACCACGCCTCCTCGGTGAGCGTCGCGTCGTCCGCCAGCATGTCGGCGAGCTCCGGCCGCTCGTCGACGAGGGCCGCCCAGCGGCCGGGGACGAGCGCACGCGCCGCCTCGGGGGTGCGCTCGGCCGCCGGCAGCTCGAAGATCTCCTCGAGCACGGCGTGCACGAGCGTCCCGCGTGCCGCTGCCGGCGAGGGAGCCTCGTCGAGGCGGTCGATCGTGCGGAAGCGGAACTTCAGCGGGCACTGCTTGAAGTCGGCCGCTCGCGACGGGGAGAGCGCCGCCCTCACTCGGTGGAGTAGCCGAGGTTGGGTCCGAGCCAGCGCTCGGCCTCGCGCATCGTCCAGCCCTTGCGCTCGGCGTAGTCCTCGACCTGGTCCTTGCCGAGGCGACCCACGACGAAGTACTGGCTGTCCGGGTGGCCGAGGTACCAGCCGGACACGGCAGCCCCCGGCCACATCGCCATGCCCTCGGTGAGCTCGATGCCGATCTCGTCGACGTCGAGGAGCGACCACAGCGTCTTCTTCTCGGTGTGGTCGGGGCATGCCGGGTAGCCCGGTGCCGGGCGGATGCCGTCGTAGGTCTCCTTGATGAGCTCCTTGTTGTCGAGGGACTCGTCCGGCGCGTACCCCCAGAACTCGGTGCGCACCCGCTCGTGCAGCCGCTCGGCGAAGGCCTCGGCGAAGCGGTCGGCCAGCGCCTCGAGCAGGATCGCGTTGTAGTCGTCGTGGTCGGCCTTGAACTCGGCGATCTTCTCCTGGGCGCCGATGCCACCGGTGACGGCGAAGGCGCCCATCCAGTCCTTGATGCCGGTCTCCTTGGGGGCGACGAAGTCGGCGAGGCTGCGGTTGGGCACACCGGCGCGGTGCTTGCCCTGCTGGCGGAGCATGTGCAGGGTGTGGGCGACCTCGGAGCGCGACTCGTCGGTGTAGATCTCGATGTCGTCGCCGACGGAGTTGGCGGGGAAGAGGCCCATGACGCCCTTCGCCGTGAGCCACTTCTCCTCGATGATCCGGTCCAGCATCACCTGGGCCTCGTCGTAGAGCTTGCGCGCGACCTCACCCGTGGCCGGGTTGTTGAGGATGTCGGGGAAGGAGCCCTTGAGCTCCCAGGCGTTGAAGAAGGGCTGCCAGTCGAAGTACTCGCGCAGCTCGGCGAGGTCGTAGTCCTCGAAGACGAGCCGCGTCGGGGTGATCCCGGCGAGGTGGGGCTGCTCGGCGCCCCAGTCGATCGGGGTGCGCGCGGCGGCCGCCTCCTCGTAGGTGAGCATCGGCCGGTCATCGCGCTTGGCGGCGTGCCGGCGCCGCAGCGCCTCGTAGTCGGCGGCGACCTCGTCGAGCAGTTTGGTCTTGCCGGTGGCGCTCAGCAGCTGGCTGACGACCGGCACGGAGCGCGACGCGTCCTTGACCCAGATGACCGGCCCCTCGTACTGCTGGTCGACCTTGACGGCGGTGTGCGCGCGCGAGGTCGTCGCCCCGCCGAGCAGCAGCGGGATGTCGAAGCCCTGCCGCTGCATCTCGGAGGCCACCCCGACCATCTCGTCGAGCGAGGGCGTGATGAGCCCGGACAGGCCGATGACGTCGGCGTCGTGCTCCTTGGCCGTCTCGAGGATCTTCTGCGTCGGGACCATGACGCCGAGGTCGATGACGTCGTAGTTGTTGCACTGCAGGACCACGCCGACGATGTTCTTGCCGATGTCGTGCACGTCGCCCTTGACGGTGGCCATGACGATCAGGCCCTTGGACCGGGACTGGTCGCCGGGCTGCTTCGACGCCTCGATGTAGGGGATGAGGTGCGCGACGGCCTTCTTCATGACGCGTGCGGACTTCACGACCTGCGGGAGGAACATCTTGCCCTCGCCGAAGAGGTCGCCCACGACCCCCATCCCGTCCATGAGGGGACCCTCGATGACCTCCAGCGGCTGGCCACCCGCGGCCTCGATCTCCTGGCGCAGCGCCTCGGTGTCCTCGACGACCCAGGTATCGATCCCCTTGACGAGGGAGTGCGTGATGCGTTCGCGAAGGGGGAACCCGCGCCACTCCTGCGTGGCTTCCTCGACCTTCTCGCCGTTGCCGCGGTGCTGCTCGGCGATCTCGAGCAGGCGTTCGGTGGAGTCCGGGTGCCGGTTGAGCACGACGTCCTCGATCCGCTCGCGCAGGTCGGCGTCGAGGGTGTCGTAGGGGACCAGGGCGCCGGCGTTGACGATGCCCATGTCCATGCCCGCGTTGATGGCGTGGTACAGGAAGACCGAGTGGATCGCCTCGCGGACCGGGTTGTTGCCGCGGAAGCTGAAGGAGACGTTGGAGACACCGCCCGAGACGAGGACGTGCGGCAGGTTGTCCTTGATCCAGCGGGTCGCCTCGATGAAGTCGGTGCCGTAGGCGGCGTGCTCCTCGATGCCCGTCGCCAGGGCGAAGATGTTGGGGTCGAAGACGATGTCCTCAGCCGGGTAGCCGACCTCCTCGGTGAGGATCGTGTAGGCCCGCTGCGCGATCTCCTTGCGGCGCTCGAGGTTGTCGGCCTGGCCCTCCTCGTCGAAGCCCATGACGACGATCGCCGCGCCGTACTTGCGGCACAGGCGGGCCTGCTCGACGAAGGGCTCGACGCCCTCCTTCATCGAGATCGAGTTGACGATCGGCTTGCCCTGGGTGCGCTTCAGGCCGGTCTCGATGACCTCCCACTTGCTCGAGTCGATCATCAGCGGGACCCGCGAGATGTCCGGCTCGGAGCCGACGAGGTTGACGAAGGTGCCCATGGCGGCGACGCCGTCGAGCATGCCCTCGTCCATGTTGATGTCGATGACCTGCGCGCCGCTCTCCACCTGCTGGGCGGCGACCGCCAGCGCGGCCGGGTAGTCGTCGGCCTCGATGAGCTTGCGGAACCTCGCGGAGCCCGTGACATTGGTCCGCTCGCCGACGTTGACGAAGAGCGAGTCACCAGTGACATTGAAGGGCTCCAGGCCGGAGAGGCGCAGGGCCGGCTCGACCTCGACCGGGACGTGCGGGGAGGCGGCGGCCGCCCCCTTCGCGATCGCCGCGATGTGCTCCGGGGTGGAGCCGCAGCACCCACCGAGCAGGTTGACCAGGCCCGACGTCGCGAACTCCGCGACGAGCGAGGCCATGTACTCGGGGTCCTGGTCGTACTCGCCGAAGGCGTTGGGCAGGCCGGCGTTGGGGTACGCGGAGATGAAGGTGTCGGCGACCCGGCCCATCTCGGCGACGTACTGCCGCAGCTCCTCCGCGCCGAGCGCGCAGTTGAGGCCGACGGCCAGCGGGCGGGCGTGGCGCACGGAGTTCCAGAAGGCCTCGGTCGTCTGCCCGGTGAGGGTGCGTCCGGAGGCGTCGGTGATCGTGCCGGAGACGATGACCGGCCAGCGCCGGCCGTGCTGCTCGAAGAGCGTCTCGAGCGCGAAGATCGCGGCCTTGGCGTTCAGCGTGTCGAAGATCGTCTCGATGATGAGCACATCGACGCCACCCTCGACGAGGCCCTCGGCCTGCTCGAGGTAGGCGGCGACGAGCTCGTCGAAGGTGACATTGCGCTTGCCCGGGTCGTTGACGTCGGGGGAGATGGACGCGGTCCGGTTGGTCGGGCCGAGCGCGCCCATGACCCACCGCGGCCGTGAGGGGTCCTTGGCCATGTACTCGTCGGCGGCCGCGCGGGCGAGGCGCGCGGCCTCGACGTTCATCTCCCGGGCGAGGTCCTCCATGCCGTAGTCGGCCATGGAGATGCGCTGGGCGTTGAAGGTGTTGGTCTCGATGAGGTCCGCGCCGGCCTCGAGGTACTCGCGGTGCAGGCCGGTGATCAGCTCGGGCTGGGTCAGGACGAGCAGGTCGTTGTTGCCCCTGAGGTCGCTGCCCCAGTCGGCGAAACGCTCCCCGCGGAACTCCTCCTCCGACAGCCCCTGCCGCTGGATCATCGTCCCCATCGCCCCGTCCATGATGAGGACGCGCTCGCGGAGCGCCTCCTCGAGGACGGGGGTGGCGTCGGGGCGGATGGCGGTGTCGGTCACCAGATGATCCTGTCGCAGAGGGCGTGGTGGACAACTGCCATTATCACCATCCGGTCCGCTCGCCTAGGGTCTGGGCATGGCCGAGACACCGCAGGACCACCCCAGGGGCATCCGCCTGGCCACGATCTCGTCGGTCCCGGTCTACCTCGGCTGGTCCTGGCTGCTCATGGGCGCGCTCGTCGTCTTCCTCGTGGGCCCGTCGACCGCGCGGACCTACGGCGCCGTGACCGGGTACTCCGTCGCGGTCGTCTACGCCCTCGCCCTGCTGGCGAGCGTCCTCGTCCACGAGGCGGCCCACGCGGTGACCGCCCGCTCCTTCGGCCACACGGTGCACCGGGTGGTGGCGGACCTCTGGGGCGGGCACACCGCCTTCGAGGCGTCGCGGGCGACGCCGCTGACCGCGGCGGCCATCGCCGTGGTCGGGCCGTTGAGCAACGCGGTCGTCGCCGTCGTCTGCTTCGGCGTCTCGGCCGTGCTGGGCTCGGGGCTGACGGCCAGCGTCATCGGGGGCATCGCCTTCGTCAACGGCGCGCTCGCGGTGCTCAACATGCTGCCCGGACTGCCGCTCGACGGCGGCCAGGTCGTGGAGGCCGTCGTGTGGGGGGTCACCAAGGACCAGGGGCGTGCCCGGGTCGTCGCGGGATACCTGGGCCGCGGGCTCGTCATCGCCGTCGTCGTGGCGGTCGTCGGCGTCCCCCTGGTGCGCGGCCAGTCCCCGGACCTCACGACGATCCTGTGGACCGCGCTCGTCGCCTCCTTCCTCTGGTCGGGGGCGACCCAGGCGATCGGTCACGGCCGCGCACTCGGCGTCGTCGGCGGGCTCGACGTGCCCGCGCTCCTCGAGCCGGTCGCGGCCATCGCGGCCGATCGTCCGGTCGGCGAGCTGTCCTCCCTTCGCGCCCTGCCCGTCGTCGTCGACGCGCACGGAGCCCCGGTCGGCCTCATCGACCACGACGCACTGCGGGCCGTCCCCCCGGGCGCGATCGACTCCACGCCCGTCTCCGCGGTCACCACCCGGGGCCCCGACGGCTGGGCGGTGGACCTGACTCCCGGACGGGAGGCGATGGAGCTCGTCACCGCCTTCCAGGAGTCGCGCTCGCGGGTCGTCGCGGTGAGCGAAGGGGGAGTCCTGCGGGGCATCGTCCGGGTCGAGCGGGTCAACGCCGCCCTCGCGCGCAACTAGACTCGCGCACCATGACCGCCACCGGATCCGCCTACCGCCGCGGCCCCTTCCGTGAGGGGGACCGGGTGCAGCTCACCGACCCCAAGGGCCGGATGCACACGATCACCCTGACCCCGGGCAAGCAGTTCCACACCCACCGGGGGCACGTGAAGCACGACGACCTCATCGGGTCGCCCGACGGCTCCACGATCACCAACACCGCCGGGACCGAGTACCTGGCCCTGCGGCCGCTGCTGTCCGACTACGTCATGTCGATGCCCCGTGGTGCGGCGGTCGTCTACCCCAAGGACGCCGGCCAGATCGTGACGATGGCCGACGTCTTCCCCGGCGCGACCGTCGTCGAGGCCGGGGTGGGTTCCGGCGCCCTGTCGATGTCGCTGCTGCGCGCGGTGGGGGAGAGCGGCGCGGTCCACTCCTTCGAGCGCCGCGCCGACTTCGCGGAGATCGCCAGGGCGAACGCTCGCGCCTTCTTCGGCGAGGACCACCCGGCCTGGACCGTCACCGTCGGTGACCTCGTCGAGTCGCTGCCCGACGCGGTCGAGCCCGGCACCGTCGACCGGGTCGTCCTGGACATGCTCGCCCCGTGGGAGTGCCTCGAGGTCGTCGCCGAGGCGCTCGCGCCCGGCGGCGTGCTCATCTGCTACGTCGCCACGGCCACCCAGCTGAGCAAGGTCGCCGAGGCCATGCGCGACTTCGGGACCTTCACCGAGCCGGAGGCGTGGGAGTCGCTCGTGCGCGGCTGGCACCTCGAGGGGCTCGCCGTCCGCCCGCAGCACCGCATGCACGGCCACACCGGGTTCCTCATCACGACCCGCCGCCTGGCCCCCGGCGTCACCCCGCCGATGCGCAAGCGCCGTCCCGGCAAGGGCTACGCCGCGCAGGAGGAGGGCGGCGAGCCGGACGCTCCGCCGGCCGAGCCGCAGCCCGGCGCGGACGACGCCGAGTGGACCCCCGAGGCGCTCGGTGAGCGCGTCGCGTCGGAGAAGAAGATGCGCAAGCTCGCCCGAGGCGTGGTCCCCCCTTCGCCCCGCTGAGCCGGAAGGGGGAGACTGGGGGAGAGCCGAAGGGAGCACTGCCGATGACCACCGAACCCAGCCCCCAGGATGCACGCGCCCTGCAGGACAAGCTGACCCAGCAGAAGTCGCAGATGGCGAGCGTCGCCTCGCAGAACGAGCGCCTCGTGCGCACCCTCAAGGACGCGCGCCAGCAGATCGTCACGCTCCGTGAGGAGATCGAGCGACTGGCCCAGCCCCCTTCGTCGTACGCGGTGATCGTCGACGTCCACGCGGAGGACAGCACGGTCGACGTGCTCTCCGGCGGCCGCAAGATGCACGTCGCCGTCTCCCCGGCGGTCGAGGCGGCCGAGCTCGGTGTCGGCCGCGAGGTGCGCCTCAACGAGGCGATGAACGTCGTGTCCGTGCACGCGGAGGACGTCGCCGGCGAGGTGGTCGTCGTCAAGGAGGTCCTCGACGAGGACCGGCTGCTCGTGCTCATGCGCCAGGACGAGGAGCGCGTCGTGCGTCGCGGCTCCCGGGTGACCGGCAAGCAGGTGCGCGTCGGTGACGCCGTGCTCGTGGACCAGCGCAGCAACATCGCGGTCGAGCGGATCCCGCGGGCAGAGGTCGCCGACCTCGTGCTCGAGGAGGTCCCCGACCTCGGCTACGACGACATCGGGGGCCTGAGCGCGCAGATCGAGGCGATCCGCGACAGCGTCGAGCTGCCCTATCTGCACGCGGAGCTCTACGAGCGCCACAAGCTCAAGGCGCCGAAGGGGGTCCTGCTCTACGGCCCTCCCGGCAACGGCAAGACGATGATCGCCAAGGCGGTCGCGGCGTCGTTGGCGCGCAAGGTCGCCGAGCGCACCGGTCAGGAGAGTGCCACCGCGTACTTCCTCAACATCAAGGGACCGGAGCTGCTCAACAAGTACGTCGGCGAGACCGAGCGGCACATCCGGCTGATCTTCCACCGCGCCCGCGAGAAGTCGAGCGACGGCACGCCCGTCGTCGTCTTCTTCGACGAGATGGACAGCCTCTTCCGCACCCGCGGCTCGGGCGTCTCCTCCGACGTGGAGACGACGATCGTGCCTCAGCTGCTTGCGGAGATCGACGGCGTCGAGGGCCTGGACAACGTCATCGTCATCGGGGCGACCAACCGTGAGGACATGATCGACCCGGCCATCCTGCGCCCCGGACGCCTCGACGTGAAGATCAAGATCGAGCGCCCCGACGCCGAGGGTGCGCGCGACATCTTCAGCAAGTACCTGACCCCCGACCTGCCGCTGCACCCCGAGGACCTCGAGGAGCACGACGGTGACGCGCAGGCCACCGTCGACGGCATGATCGAGGCCGTCGTCGAGCGGATGTACGCGGAGTCGGCGGAGAACCAGTTCCTCGAGGTCACCTACCAGGGTGGCGACAAGGAGGTCCTCTACTTCAAGGACTTCAACTCCGGGGCGATGATCCAGAACATCGTCGACCGGGCGAAGAAGGCGGCGATCAAGGACTTCCTCGGCACGCAGGTCGAGGGCCTGCGCGTCGAGCATCTCCTCGACGCATGCATCGCCGAGTTCAAGGAGAACGAGGACCTGCCCAACACGACCAACCCGGACGACTGGGCGAAGATCTCGGGCAAGAAGGGCGAGCGGATCGTCTACATCCGCACGCTCATCGGCGGCAAGACCGGCGCTGCCGAGCCGGGGCGCTCGATCGACACGGGCTCGCGGACCGGCCAGTATCTCTGAGCCGAGCGGGCCGCAGGTCGCTCACCCGATGAGGTGGCTCAGTCGCCCTCGGGGGAGCGTGGCTGCCGGATGCCGAGCTCGTCGACGACACGGTCCCGCTCGGACGGCGGCACGACGCCACGGCCGTGGGTCTCGTCGCGCGGGCCGCTCAGCCGCTCCAGGTCGAGCGGGTCGCCGACGCGGGTGTGCTCGACCGGGACCCGTCCTCGCCCCCCGGAGCGGCGCAGGGGCCGGGGACCGGGGTCGGGACGACGGCGGTCGATCGCCCACAGCACCGCCCGCCAGCCGAGCAGGGTCACGCCGAGGAAGAGCGTCGCCACGACGACGAAGGGCAGGGCCGTGCCCTGACCCGCCATGTCCCGCAGGGCCATGCCCCCGAAGACCGTCGAGACCCACACCGGGAGCCCGTGCCAGAGCCGCGTCGGCCATGCGCGGCTCGTGAGCAGCACGACGGTCCAGCCAATCGCGAGGCCCCCTAGGAAGGGCCAGGCCGTGTCCCACCAACCCGCCGGTTCCAGCGGCTCGTCGTGAGTGCGCCGCCCGACGAGGGTGAAGACGGCGACGACGAGCAGGTCGAGCCCGGCGGCGAGGGCGGCGCGCCGGCCGGGTTCGCCCAGGGGCTCGTCGCGGTCACGCACCCAAGGCACCCCCCACGAGGTGCCGACGGATCTCGGTGACCAGCTCGTGCCGGCTCTGAGCGCCCGCCCGGGCCACCCCGGGGAAGCTCGCGAAGCCGTGCGGCAGACCTAGGTAGTTGGTCAGCCGCACCTCCACGCCTGCCTCGCGCAGGGCCTGCGCGTAGCGCAGCCCGTCGTCACGGATCGGGTCGAGGTCCGCGGTCTGCACGAGTGCCGGCGCGACCCCGCTGACGTCACCGAAGAGCGGCGAGACGACCGGGTCCTGGTGCCCCACGGCGTCGTCCGCGTCCCCGATGTAGTGGGCGCGGAAGGCGAGGACCTTGGCCTCGGTGAGGATCGCGCCCTCCGAGTGCTCCCGGATCGACGGGGAGGCCATCGTCAGGTCCGTGGCCGGGTAGATCAGTGCCTGGTGGCGGATCACCGGCTCGCCGTCGGCGGTGCGCAGGTCGCGCAGCTCCTGCGCGACGACCGCGCTGAGGTTGCCCCCGGCGGAGTCGCCGCACAGCCCGATCCGGTCGCGGTCGATGCCGTGATCACCCACCTCGTGGAGCCAGCGGACGACGTCGATCGCGTCGTGCGCGGCGACCGGCGCGCGGTGCTCGGGCGCCATCCGGTAGTCGACGCTCACGACGACGATCCCGAGCTCGGCGGCCAGGTGCGTGCACAGCGGGTCGTACATCCTCGTCGAGCCCTGGACCCACCCGCCACCGTGGAGGAAGACGAGGACGGGGGAGGCCCCCTTCGTCCCCGCGGGTGTGTACCAGCGAAGGGGGATGCTCGCCCCGTCGCGGACCGGCGCGCTGCCGTCGTCGACGGCGACGGACGGGTCGACGCGACCGGTGATCCAGGAGAACGGCGGCCGCGTGGGGTACACCTTGGCGCGGGCCGCCTCGATGTCCGCCTGGGAGGCGTCGACGATCGAGACCCGGGCGACGTTGTCGAGGAAGGTCGTCAGGGCCGCGACGAGCGGCGGGAGGCCGGGGTAGGGGCGCTTCACGGGGTCTCCTCGTGCAGGTGGTGGCGGATCTCGGCGACCAGCTCCTCGAGCGCCGGGTGGGCGGCGGGCGCGAACCCCGGGAAGGTGATGAACCCGTGCGGCGCACCGCGGTAGGTCGTGTGGCGCACCTCGACGCCGGCGGCGGCGAGCGCCTGCGCGTACGCCGCACCGTCGGGACGAAGGGGGTCGTGCTCGGCCGTCTGGACGAGCGCCGGGGGCAGGCCGGCCAGGTCGCCGAGGGCGGGGGAGATGAGCGGGTCGCGGTCGTCGCCCTCCTCGCCGAGGTAGAGCCCGCGGAAGGAGCGCGCCATCGCGGGCGTCAGCAGGACGTAGCGCCGGTCCAGCTCCTGGAGCGCCTCCTCCTCTCGGTCGGTGAGGTCGGGTGCGGGGTAGACCAGGGCCTGGTGGCGCAGGCCGGTGACGCCCTCGTCCCGCAGCTGCTGGGCGACGGCCGCGGCGAGGTTGCCGCCGGCGGAGTCCCCGGTGACGCCGACCGCGTCGCGGCGGGCGCCGATCTCGGCCGCGTGGTCGAGGGCCCAGTGGGTCGCGTCGAGGCAGTCGTGGATCGCGAGCGGCGCCCGGTGCTCGGGTGCCATGCGGTAGGCCACCGTGACGACCACGACGCGGGCGCGGTCAGCGACCGCCGTGCACCACGGGTCGTAGACCCCGATGTTGCCCAGGACGAACCCGCCGCCGTGGAAGTGCAGGAGCAGCGGCAGCGGGCCGTCCGCGTCGTCGGGCCGGTGGACCCGGATCTCCAGCTCGTACCCGTCGCGCGCGGTGATCCGGCGGGACGTCGACGTCACCCCGGGGGTGGGCCGGCCGAGCACCCACGTGTAGGGCGCGCGCATCGGCACGCTGGCGCGCATCCGGGCCAGGTGGGCCGGTGTCATCTGGTCGGCGGTCACGGCGGAGCGGGTCAGCCGGTCGAGGAACCGCGTCCGCCAAGGCATCCACGTCTTCGTCACGAGGCCATTCCAGCACGTCGGCCTAGGGTGAGGTCATGAGCGTGCGGCGGGTCATGGGTATCGAGACGGAGTACGGGATCGCGGTGCCCGGGCAGCCGTGGGCCAACCCGATGGCGGCATCCGGGGACGTGGTGACGACCTACGCGCGGGCGCACGGCCTGCGCGCCGGGCACGGGGCGTGGGACTACAGCGACGAGCACCCGCTCGTGGACGCGCGCGGCTTCGAGATGCCGCGCGCCCGCGCCGACATCTCCCAGCTCACCGACGCCGAGGACCCGACCCTGGCCAACGTCGTCCTCGTCAACGGCGCGCGCCTGTACGTCGACCACGCCCACCCGGAGTACTCCTCTCCCGAGGTGACCTCCCCGCGCGACGCGCTCGTGTGGGACCGGGCCGGCGAGCTCGTCATGTGCGAGGTCGTCGAGCGGCTGGCCGACCGCGAGCCGGGGATCAACCTCTACAAGAACAACACCGACGGCAAGGGCGCCTCCTACGGCACCCACGAGAACTACCTCGTGGCGCGCGCGACCCCCTTCGACCGGATCGTCTCGGGGCTCACCCCCTTCTTCGTGGCGCGACAGGTGATGTGCGGCGCCGGCCGCGTCGGCATCGGCCAGGAGAGCGAGCGGTCGGGCTACCAGATCGCCTCCCGCAGCGACTTCTTCGAGGCCGCGGTGGGTCTCGAGACGACCTTCAAGCGACCGATCATCAACACCCGCGACGAGCCGCACGCCGACCCCGACACGTGGCGCCGGCTGCACGTGATCATCGGCGACGCCAACCAGGCCGACGTCGCGGGCCTCGTCAAGCTCGGGTCCACCTCGCTCGTGCTGCGCCTCATCGAGGCCGGCGAGATCGGGGGTGACCTCGAGGTCCTCCACCCCGTCGAGTCCCTCAAGGTGATCTCCCACGACCCGACCTGCCGGGCGACGGTGCGGCTGCGCGACGGGCGCGAGCTGACCGCCGTGCAGATCCTCGGCGAGTACCTCGAGCGGGCCAGGGGATTCGTCGAGCGCGAAGGGAGCGACCCTTCCACCGACGAGGTCCTCGCGCACTGGGAGCGACTCCTCGGGCTGCTCGGCGGCGACCCGATGGACGCCGCGGCCGACATCGACTGGGTCGCCAAGCTCGCTCTCCTGCAGCGCTACCGGGACCGCGACGGGCTCGCGTGGGACGACCACCGGCTGCGGGCCATCGACATCCAGTGGTCCGACGTGCGCCCGGCCAAGGGCCTGCACCACCGGCTCGAGGCCGCCGGCCGGATCACCCGGCTGACGACGGACGCGGAGGTCGCGGCGGCGGTGACCACGCCGCCGGCCGACACGCGGGCCTGGCTGCGCGGCCGGGTCGTCGAGGAGTTCGGCGACCGGGTCGTCTCGGCGTCGTGGGACTCGCTCGTCGTGCGCCTGCCGCGGGCCGGGCGGGTCGCCCGGATCTCCCTCCTCGACCCGCTGGCCCACGGCCGCGGCGACACGGAGTCGCTCGTCTCCGCCGGCGACATCGACGACCTCGTGGCCGCCCTCGGGGCATAGGCTCGGGACACGACCCGTCAGCGAAGGAGCAACGATGGCCCAGGAGCAGATCCGACCCCAGTCCACCGGTGGCGGCGATGGCGCCGAGCCCGAGGACGGCTTCGGCCAGGTGGGCGCGACCAACGCCGCGCGTGACGAGGACATCGACTCGGTGCTCGACGAGATCGACGGGGTGCTCGAGACCAACGCCGAGGAGTTCGTCAAGGGCTTCGTGCAGAAGGGCGGCCAGTGAGCCGCGAGTCGTCCGACGGGCGGCTGCCCGCGGCCTTCCTGGCCGCGGGCGGCTCGTCCTTCACCGACTTCGTGGCGCAGCACGACCCGCACCTGCTGCCCGGTCGTCGGCCGCTCCACCCCGGCGCCGTCGAGGCGCCCCACGCCACGACGATCGTGACGCTCACCTGGTCGGGCGGGCTCGTCATGGCGGGGGACCGGCGGGCGACCCTCGGCAGCCTCATCGCCAACCGTGACATGCACAAGGTCTTCGCCGCCGACGAGTACTCGCTCGTCGGCATCGCCGGCACGGCGGGCGTGGCCATCGAGATGGTCCGTCTCTTCCAGGTCGAGCTCGAGCACTACGAAAAGGTCGAGGGCGTCGTCATGTCGCTCGAGGGCAAGGCCAACCGGCTCGCCGCCATGCTGCGCGGCAACCTCGGGCTGGCCATGCAGGGCCTGGCCGTCGTGCCCTCCTTCGGTGGCTACGACCTCGCGGTCGGCCGCGGCCGGATCTTCTCCTTCGACGTGACCGGCGGGTGCTACGAGGAGCAGGAGCACCACAGCGTGGGCTCCGGCTCGCTCTTCGCGCGCGGCGCGCTCAAGAAGCTCTGGAGCCCGGGTCTCGACCGGTCGGCGGCCGTGCGCGTCGCGGTCGAGGCCCTGTACGACGCCGCCGACGACGACTCGGCGACCGGCGGGCCCGACGTGCATCGGCGCATCTGGCCGATGGTCGGCGTCGTCGACGACAACGGCGTCCGCTTCGTCGAGGACGCCGAGTGCGCCGGCGTCGTCGCGGCGATCCTCACGGATCGTGGAGGTGCTCGATGACCCAACCACCCTTCTACGTCTCGCCCGAGCAGGTCATGGCCGACCGGGCCGACTTCGCCCGCGCGGGCATCGCCCGGGGGCGCTCGGTGGTCGTCCTCGCCTACGACGAGGGGATCCTCTTCGTCGCCGACAACCCGAGCAACCGCTCGCTGCACAAGGTGGGTGAGGTCTACGACCGCATCGGCTTCGCCGCGGTCGGCAAGTACAACGAGTTCGAGAACCTCCGGGTGGCCGGCATCCGCTACGCCGACCTGCGCGGCTACTCCTACGACCGCTCCGACGTGACCGCCCGGGCGCTGGCCAACGCCTATGCCCAGACGCTCGGCACGGTCTTCACCCAGGACCAGAAGCCCTACGAGGTCGAGATCGTCGTCGCCGAGGTCGGGCACGACGCGGCGGAGGACCGCATCTACCGGCTCACCTACGACGGGTCCGTCACCGACGAGCGCGGTCACGTCGTGATCGGCGGCGCGAGCGAGCGGCTCAACGCGCGGCTCGACGAGGGATGGCGGCCGGGGATGGCGCTCGCGGAGGCCTTCCGGCTGGCGGTCGACGTCCTGGCCGATGCCGACGAAGGGGAGGACACCCCCTTCGACGTCCACGCGGACGCGCTCGAGATCGCCGTGCTCGAGCGTTCCCGCCCGCGCCGGTGCTTCCGGCGGATCACCGCACCCGACGGATAGCCTCGGACCGTGGAGCGACGCATCTTCGGGATCGAGACCGAGTTCGGCATCACCGCCGTGTCCGGTGGCCAGCGACGGCTGACGCCGGACGAGGTGGCGCGCTACCTCTTCCGCAAGGTCGTGACCTGGGGCCGCTCGAGCAATGTCTTCCTGCCCAACGGTTCTCGTCTCTACCTCGACGTCGGGAGCCACCCGGAGTACGCGACCGCGGAGTGCGACGACCTGCTGACGCTCATCGCGCACGACCGGGCGGGGGAGCGGATCGTGCAGGACCTCGTCGTCGACGCCCAGGAGCGGCTGCGCGAGGACGGGGTGGCCGGCGAGATCTACGTCTTCAAGAACAACGTCGACTCGGCGGGCAACTCCTACGGCTGCCACGAGAACTTCCTCGTGGCGCGGACCTCGAACTTCGCCGCGGTGACCGACGGTCTGCTGCCCTTCCTCATCACCCGGCAGCTCATCGCCGGTACCGGCAAGATCATGGCCTCCACGCGCGGCGCGCAGTTCTCCGTCAGCCAGCGCGCGGACCACATCTGGGAGGGCGTCTCGTCCGCGACGACCCGCTCCCGGCCGATCATCAACACCCGGGACGAGCCGCACGCCGACGCCGAGTACTACCGGCGGATGCACGTCATCGTCGGTGACTCGACGATGACGGAGACGACGACGCTGCTCAAGGTCGGCGCGGCCCACCTCGTGCTGCGCATGCTCGAGGACGGCGTGGCGCTGCCCGACCTGGCCCTCGACAACCCGATCCGCGCGATCCGCGACATCAGCCTGGACATGACCGGGCGCACGCTGGTCAAGCTCGCCGACGGCCGTCGGATGAGCGGCCTGGAGATCCAGCGCGAGTACCTCGAGCGGGCGGTGGCCCACGCCGACCGCGAGGGGATCGACGATGCGGTGAGCACGCGCGTGCTCGACCTCTGGGAGCGCACGCTCACCGCGATCGAGACCGACGACCTCGCCTCGGTCGGCACCGAGATCGACTGGATCATCAAGTACCGCCTGCTCGACGCCTACGCGGCCAGGCACGGGCTGTCGCTGGGGGACCCGCGCCTGGCCCAGCTCGACCTCGCCTACCACGACATCAACCCCGACCGGGGCGTCCACCACCTGCTGCAGCGCTCCGGCAAGGTGGCGCGGGTCGTCACCGACGAGGACATCGCGGCGGCCGTGGACACCCCACCCCAGACGACGCGCGCGAAGCTGCGCGGCGACTTCGTGCGCACGGCCCGGGCCCACTCGCGGGACGTGACGGTCGACTGGGTGCACCTGAAGATCAACGACGAGGCGCAGCGCACCGTGCTGTGCAAGGACCCCTTCCGCGCGGTGGACGAGCGGGTCGACAAGCTCATCGAGGTCCTCTCCTCGCGCCCGACGCCGACCGGACCCTGAGCCACCCCCGCCGGTCGAGTCAGGCATCGTCCAGACTCGGTGGTTAGGCTGCCCGGGAACGTTTTCCCCGAGCATCGAGGTTGATCCGTGCCGAAGGCCGCCCGCCTGACCACTGCCATCGCGACGTCCACCGCGGCCCTGCTGGCCCTGAGCGCCTGTGGTGGGGACTCCGGCGGGGACGCGACGAGCGACTCCTCGACGTCCGCGTCGGCCTCGGAGACCGCCGCCGCGCCCAGCCCCGAGGACCTCAAGAAGGTCGACGACATCGCGGTCACCGCGGCGAAGGGCAAGAAGGGCCCGTCGATCGAGCTCGAGAAGAAGCCGCTGTCGGTCAGCGAGACGACGTCGAAGGTCATCAAGGAGGGCTCCGGCGACACGCTCGCCGACGACGCCTTCGTCGAGGTGGACCTCGCGATGTTCTCCGGCAAGACCGGCAAGATGATCGAGGGCTCGGAGACCTACACGAGCGACCCGATCGTGCTCGACCTCGGCAACAAGGGCGCCCTGCCGGGTCTCGTGAAGTCGATCAAGGGCCAGAAGATCGGTACCCACGGCGTCTCCGTCATGCCGCCCAAGGACCTCTTCGGCGACGAGGGGATGCCGCAGTACGGCGTCGACGGCAAGGACAACCTCGTCCTCGTCTACGACGTGCGCGACGAGATGCCGACGAAGGCGGAGGGCAAGGAGGTCGAGCCGCAGGCCGGCCTGCCCACCGTGAAGTGGAAGGCCGACGCCCCGGCCGACATCAGCATCCCGAAGGACGCGAAGAAGCCGACCAAGCTCGTCACCGAGAAGCTCGTCGAGGGCACGGGCGAGACGGTGAAGAAGGGCGACACCGTCTACGTCAGCTACACCGGCGTCACCTGGGATGACGGCAAGGTCTTCGACAGCTCGATGAAGGACGGCCGCGGGCCCTTCTCCTTCCCGGTCGGCCAGCAGGCCGTCATCCCCGGCTGGGACAAGGCCGTCGAGGGCGCCAAGGTCGGAGACCGCCTCCTCGTCGTCGTCCCGCCGAAGGAGGGCTACGGCAAGCAGGGCACGCCCGACGGCTCCATCAAGCCCGACGCCACCCTGGTCTTCACCGTCGACATCCTCGGCGCCCCCTGATCCACCGACCCGTACGCCACCCCCACCCAAGGAGACGCACATGCCGTTCGACCCCAGCACCACCAAGCCCGAGATCGACTTCCCGGAGGGCGCCGCGCCCACCGAGCTGGTCGTCGAGGACATCACCGTCGGTGACGGCGCCGAGGTGACCGCCGGGTCGCCCATCCAGGCCCACTACGTCGGTGTCGCCCACTCCACCGGCGAGGAGTTCGACGCCTCGTGGAACCGTGGCGCCCCGCTCGCGTTCACCGCGGGCATCGGCCAGGTCATCCAGGGCTGGGACCAGGGCCTGCTCGGCATGAAGGAGGGTGGTCGTCGCAAGATCACCATCCCGCCGCACCTCGGCTACGGCGACCGTGGCGCCGGCGCGGCCATCAAGGGCGGCGAGACCCTGATCTTCGTCGTCGACCTCGTCCAGGTCGGCTGACCTCCCCTTCGCCCGTACGCACCTGAAGCCGCATTGCCCTAGGGGAATGCGGCTTCAGGTGTGCATTGCCCTAGGGCAATGCAGCGAGGTGGGCCGCATGGCGGCCGGCCAGAGCTGCGGTGAGGAAGGGCGTCACGTCCTCCGCCGCGGCCCTGCCCATGCTCACGAGCGGCACGGGGGAGACCACGAGGTCCTCGGCGACACCGGTGGTCGGGAGCGTGATGACACGCGGGGAGCCCGCGGCCGTCGCGACGGCGGCGTCGACCTGCTCGCGCACCTGCGGCCAGGGCGTCTCGGTGGACTCGGGCAGGACGACGTCGGCCGCCCCGAGGAGCGCGCGCGAGAGGACCGTCGCCGTGTGGTGCGACAGCCCCCGGTGCCGCGCCCGTGGGTCGCTGCCGGAGACGCGCGGTACCGCGATGCCGTGCCCGCGCAGGACGTGGACGGCGTTGAGCACGTCACCGGAGGACAGCCCGGACCAGCCCCACGTCGTCGACGACCCGGCATTGCCCGGACCCTGCGCCACGACGGCCACGTCGCAGCCGAGCACGTGGCGGGCGGCGAGCAGCGCGGAGTGCACGGTGATCGCCTCGTGCTCGGCGCCGAAGGCCTGCCCGGCCGAGATCGTCGTGGCGAGCCAGCCGGCGTCGACGAGCCGGGCGACGCTGTCGGACAGGGCGAAGGGGAGGGCCGCCGAGTCGGTCATGACGTATGCGACGCGCGCCCTCGGCGCCGCGGCCCGGATCCCGGCGAGCACCGCGGGTAGGGCGGAGTGCAGCTCGGCGACGACCACCGGCATCCCCTGCAGGTCGCCGTCGGCGATCGCCGGGTGGTCGCGCATCGCCTCGTGGTGCGGCGACTCCTGCTCCTCGAGCGCGAGGACCATGTCCTGCAGCGGCGTGTAGCGGGCCTTGACGATGTGCCCGGGCGCGTCGTCGGGATCGGCGGGCGGGCGGGTGGCGTCAGCGACGACGAGGGCGAGACCGCCGGTGCCGAGGCCGCGGCGCAGGGCCGACACGTTGAGCAGGACCGTGTCGCCGACCGCGGGGGTCCCGACGAGCCCGGTGAGGGCGAGCGCGGGGGTGTCGCTCCCGTCGACCTCCACGCGCAGGCGGGCCGCCCCGGGGCGGGAGCCGGTGACCTCGCGGACGGTGCCGCTGCGCCAGTGGATCATGTGCGGCAGGTTAGCCTCAGCGTGACGAAGGGAGCGATGTGGCAGCACCCAACACCCCCGCCGCGAAGACCGAGCGGTTGCTCAACTTGACGATGAGCCTGCTCTCCGCGCGGATCCCCGTGCCCAAGCAGCGGATCCGCACGATGGTCGAGGCCTACCACCTGGTCGAATCGGACGAGGCCTTCGACCGGATGTTCGAGCGCGACAAGGAGGACCTGCGCGCCATGGGCATCCCCCTCGTCACCGAGGACATCGGGATCTTCGAGGACGAGCAGGGCTACCGCATCGACCAGCGCGAGTACGCGCTGCCGCCCGTCGAGCTCGCCGCCGACGAGCGCGCCGTCGTCGGGCTCGCCAGCCGTGCGTGGGCGCACGCCGCGATGGCCGGCACCGCCGCGACCGCCTGGCGCAAGGTCGCCGCGGACGACGAGGTGGGGGAGGACCCCTTCGCCGGTCTGGAACCACGCCTGGGCGGCGCCGAGCCCGCCTTCGAGCCGCTGAAGGACGCCGTGCTCGCCTCCGTGCGGGTGCGCTTCGACTATGCCCGACCCGGCGCCGACGGCGCGCAGACCCGCCACGTCGAGCCCTGGTACCTCACGGCCTGGCACGGTCGCTGGTACCTCGTCGGCCACGACCTGGACCGCGAGGCGCCGCGCGTCTTCCGCCTCTCCCGGATCGCGTCGGCGGTCACGACGACCCGCGAGGCCGTCACCGGTGAGATCCCCGAGGACGTCGACCCGGTCCGCATGATCGCCGCCGTCGACGGTGACGCGCCGCAGCCGAGCGAGTCCGTGCTCCGCGTCCGCGTCGATGCCGGCCACGGGCTGCGGCGACGGGCCACGTCGGTCGAGTCGATCGACGAGCAGTGGGACCGCGTGGTCGTCGACCACGGGGGCACCGGCGCCTTCGCCGGCGAGATCGCCAGCCACGGCGCCGACGTCGTCGTCGAGGGTCCGGCGGAGCTGCGGGAGGCGGTCGTCGCCCGGCTGCGGTCGGTGCTCGAGACGCACGAAGGGAGTCCCCGATGAGTCGTCCCACCGTCGAGTCCGCGACGAGTCGGGTGCAGCGCCTGCTGACGATGGTCCCGTGGCTCGTGGGCCGTCAGGGCATCGAGATCGACGAGGCCGCTGCCGGGCTCGGGATCACCGAGCAGCAGCTCGTCGCCGACCTGGAGCTGCTCTTCGTCTGCGGCTACGGGCAGATGCCCGACGAGCTGATCGAGGTCAGCTACGAGGGCGGCCGGGTCTTCGTCACCAACGCGGACGCGATCGCGCGCCCCCTGCGGCTGACCGTCGACGAGGCCATCGCCCTCACCGTCGGCCTGCGCTCGCTCGCCGCGAGCGGGGCGGGGGAGAGCAGCGCCGTGGAGCGCGCCCTCGCCAAGCTCGAGGGCGCGACCGGGACGATCCCCGGCGTCGAGCGCGTGGTGGTCGTCGAGGACGACACCGACACCGGGCGGACGACGGCCGCGCTGCGCGACGCCCTGTCCTCCGGGCGCCGGGTGCACCTGACCTACCACGTGCCGAGCCGCGACGAGCGCACCGAGCGTGATGTCGACCCGATGCGCCTGGCCCACGTCGAGGGCCACTGGTACCTCGAGGGCTGGTGCCACCGGGCGCAGGACGTGCGCCTCTTCCGCGTGGACCGCATCGAGGCGGTCGACGTGCTCGACGAGGCCGCCGAGCCACCGGACGGCGTGGCCGCCCGTGACCTCAGCGCGGGTGCGTACCAGCGCAGCGAGGACGACGTCCCGGTGAGGCTGCGGCTGCGCCCGTCCGCCCACTGGATCGCGGAGTACTACCCGGTGACATCTCGGCAAACGGCCGGCGAAGACCTGGTCGTCACCCTGCCGACCGGCGACGAGGGATTCCTGCGCCGTCTCGTGCTGCGGCAGGGCGCCGACGTCGAGATCCTCGAGCCGGCGGCCCACCGTGCCGATGTCGCGGGTGCCGCGGCGGCCGCGCTCACCGCCTACGGTGCTGCCTGAAGACGACCGGCGCACCCAGCACCGGGTCGTACACTGACGACGTACACGCGACGAAAGGCACTGCCATGCCCAGCCTGGGTCCCATGGAAATCATCCTCATCCTGCTCGTCATCCTCCTGCTCTTCGGGTTCAAGAAGCTGCCGGACGCCGCGCGCAGCGTCGGCAAGTCCGCCCGCGTCTTCAAGGCCGAGGTCAACGAGATGAAGGAAGAGGACCGGCAGCGCGAAGAGGCCAAGAAGTCGCGGCCGGCTGACACCACGCCCACCGCCGACGGCAACGCCGTCATCGACGAGGCCAAGCCGCGGACGGACAACCAGTCCGGCCCGGTCGCCTGAGTCACACCCCCTTCGCCCCCTCACGCATGGCCCGTCGCCCCCACACGCCCAAGGATCCCGAAGGGCGGATGCCGCTCAAGGAGCACCTGCTCGAGTTCCGCAACCGGCTGATGATCGCCGCTGCCGCGATCGTCGTCGGCGCGATCGTCGGCTGGATCATCTACAACCCGGTGCACATCGGGGCGTGGACGTACGGGGGCATCTACAAGCAGCTGACCTACCCCTTCGACGAGTACAAGGCCTCGAACCCCGACAGCGTCGTCACGCTGAACTTCGGCAACGCGACCTCGGCCTTCACGACGCAGCTCGGCCTGTCGATCTTCACCGGCGTGCTCATCTCGAGCCCCGTGTGGGTCTGGCAGATCTGGGCCTTCATCCTGCCCGGCCTGACCCGGCGCGAGCGCCGCATGTCGATCGGCATCTTCGCCACGGCGCTGCCGCTCTTCCTCGCGGGCTGCTTCTTCGCCTACCAGACGCTGCCCAAGGCGCTGCTCATCCTCTTCGGGTTCACGCCCGACGACAACAAGTCGAGCAACATCCAGCAGGCGAGCGACTACTTCACCTTCATCACCCGGTTCATCCTCGCCTTCGGCCTGGCGTGGCTGCTCCCGGTCTTCCTCGTCGGGCTGTGCGCGCTCGGCGTGCTGTCGGGCAGGACCCTGAAGAAGTCGTGGCGGATGGCGATCCTGCTGATCTTCATCGCGTCCGCGGTCATCACGCCGACACCCGACCCGTTCACGATGTTCCTGCTCGCCGGCCCGCTCTGCGCGCTGTACTTCATCGCCCTCGCGATCTGCCTGGTCATCGACCGGCGCCGGGTCGCGGCGGGCGAGGAGCCCGACTGGTCCGACCTCCCGGACGACCAGGCCTCGCCGCTCACCTAGTCTCGACGCATGCACCGCGTCACCGCCGAGCGCATCGGCCTGCTCGTCAACCCCACGGCGGGACGGCACCGGGGCCAGCAGGTCGGCACACGCGTGGCCGACCTCCTCGAGGCCGCCGGCCGTGAGGTCATCGACCTGACCGGTCTGGACGCCGCCCGGGCGGAGGCCAAGGCCCGCGCGGCCATCGAGGGCGGGGACATCGACCTGCTCGTCGTCGCCGGGGGCGACGGGGCCGCGGGCCTCGGGGCCAACCTCTGCGCCGACACCGACGTCCCGCTCGGTGTGGTCGCCGTGGGGACCGGCAACGACAACGCCCGCGAGCTCGGCCTGCCGGTCCACGACGTCGCGGCCTCCGTCGAGCGCATCCTCGCCGGCGGGACCCGCCGGATCGACCTCGGCCGCGTCACCACCACCGGCGGCGAGCACGTGCGCGACTTCCTCGGCGTCCTCTCCTGCGGGTTCGACGCGGTGGTCAACGAGCGCGCCAACCGGATGGTCTGGCCCAGGGGACCGCAGCGCTACAACCTGGCGATCCTGCGCGAGCTGCCCGTCTTCGGGCCGATCCACTACGAGCTGACGATCGACGGCCGGGAGCGCGAGATCGACGGGATGCTCGTGTGCATCGCCAACGGCCGGGCCTTCGGGGGCGGCATGAAGGTCGCGCCCGGTGCCGACGTCGAGGACGGCCTGCTCGACGTCGTCATCGTCCACGACCTCCCGATGCACACCTTCCTGTCGGTCTTCCCCAAGGTCTTCAAGGGGACCCACACCTCCCACCCCGCGGTCGAGACCATCCGCGGCGCGCGGGTGACGCTCGCCACCGACCGCATCGTCACCTACGCCGACGGCGAGCGGGTGGCGCCGCTGCCGCTCACCGTCGAGGCGGCACCCGGCGCGCTGTCGATCGTGCGCTGAGCCGCTGGCATAGCGTGGGCACATGTCCACGCCCGCTCCCGAGCTCACCGCCTTCACCGCCTCGCAGGACTTCGACCTCGACCCCTTCCAGATCGAGGCCTGCGCCGCGGTCGAGGCCGGGCACGGGGTCCTCGTCGCGGCGCCGACCGGTGCCGGCAAGACGATCGTGGGCGAGTTCGCCGTGCACCTGGCCCTGCAACGCGGCCAGAAGGCCTTCTACACCACCCCGATCAAGGCCCTGAGCAACCAGAAGTACCACGAGCTCGTCGCCACCCACGGCGCCGACGACGTCGGGCTGCTGACGGGCGACATCTCCGTCAACGGCGAGGCCTCGGTCGTCGTCATGACGACCGAGGTCCTGCGCAACATGATCTACGCGGGCTCCTCGACGCTCGACACCCTCGCCTTCGTCGTCATGGACGAGGTGCACTACCTCGCGGACCGGTTCCGCGGAGCGGTGTGGGAGGAGGTCATCATCCACCTGCCGCGCTCGGTCCAGGTCGTCTCGCTCTCGGCGACCGTGAGCAACGCCGAGGAGTTCGGTGCCTGGTTGGCCGAGGTGCGCGGCGGGACCGAGGTGATCGTCTCGGAGGTCCGCCCCGTGCCGCTGTGGCAGCACATGCAGGTCGGCCGCGACGTCCACGACCTCTTCGTCGACGACGGCCGGCACGACGACTCGCCGGCCAAGGTCAACCCGCAGCTGCTCGACGCCATCCGGGCGCGCACCCGCGGCCTCGGGGACGAAGGGGACACCCGCGGCGGTGGTCGAGGGGGCCGGGACCGCCGTGGTCGTGGCCGACCCGGTCCGCGCGGCGGAGGCGGTCAGGGGTCACGCGGCGGGGGATCCCGCTTCGGCGGCGCGGCCTCGCGCACCGAGGTCATCCAGGGGCTCGACCGCGACGGCCTGCTCCCGGCGATCACCTTCATCTTCAGCCGCGCGGGGTGCGACGGCGCCGTCGGCCAGATGCTCGCCGGCGGGGTGCGACTCATCCCCGAGCGCGACGGCGAGCGCAACCGCCGCACGGTCGAGGAGCGCGCCGCGGTGCTCGAGGGCGAGGACCTGGACGTGCTGGGGTACCACCAGTTCGTCGAGGGCATCTCCCGCGGCTTCGCGGCCCACCACGCGGGCATGCTCCCGCTCTTCCGCGAGATCGTGGAGGAGCTGTTCACCACCGGCCGCATCCGGGCGGTCTTCGCGACGGAGACGCTCGCGCTCGGCATCAACATGCCCGCGCGCACCGTCGTGCTCGAGAAGCTGGTGAAGTTCAACGGCGAGTCCCACGTGGAGATCACCCCCGCGGAGTACACCCAGCTCACCGGTCGCGCCGGCCGCCGCGGGATCGACGTCGAGGGCCACGCGCTCGTCGTGTGGTCGCGCGGGATGGACCCGATGGCGGTGGCGGGCCTGGCGCAGACCCGGACCTACCCCCTTCGCTCCAGCTTCCGGCCCACGTACAACATGGCGGTCAACCTCGTCGCCCAGGTCGGGCGCCAGACGGCGCGCGAGGTGCTCGAGACCTCCTTCGCGCAGTTCCAGGCCGACCGCTCGGTCGTCGGTCTCGCCACGCAGGTGCGTGAGCAGCAGGAGTCGCTCGAGGCCTACGCCGAGGCGATGCACTGCCACGTCGGGGACTTCCGTGAGTACGCGGCGATCCGCCGGCGCATCACCGACCTCGAGAAGGAGGGCGCCCGCGCGCGCGGCGCCAACCGGCGCGCCGAGATCGCCGTCTCCCTCGAGGCCCTCAAGGTCGGTGACATCGTGCGCATCGGCGGTCGCAAGTCCGGCATCGCGCTCGTCATCGCCCCGCCGCGCTCGTACAAGGGGGGGCAGTCGGCGCCCACCGTGCTCACCGAGCACAAGCAGGTGCGGCGGCTCACCGTCGCCGACCTCGACCGGGTGGTGACCCCCTTCGGTCGGCTGGCGGTGCCCAAGAGCTTCAACCCGAGGTCCGCCAAGCAGCGCGCCGACCTCGCGGCGACGCTGCGCATCAAGGCGCCGCACGAGGACGCGCCGAGCGTGCAGCGGCACGCGGCCGAGAGCGCCCGGAGCGAGGACGAGCGCCTCACCGAGCTGCGCCGTGAGCTCAAGGCCCACCCGTGCCACCAGTGCCCGGAGCGCGAGGACCATGCCCGCTGGGCCGCCCGGTGGTGGAAGCTCAAGCGGGAGAGCTCCGCCCTGCAGCGCAAGGTCGAGCAGCGGACCAACTCGGTGGCGCAGACCTTCGAGCGGATCTGCGCGGTGCTCGTCCAGCTGGGCTACCTCGGCGAGGACGGCGAGAGCGTGACCGACCTCGGCAGCCGGCTGCGGCGCCTCTACACGGAGAAGGACCTGCTCGCCGCCGAGTGCCTGCGCGGCGGCGCGTGGAAGCGCCTCGACCCCGCCGAGCTCGCCGCGGTCGTCTCGATGCTCGTCCACGAGCCCCGGCGCGACGAGCACGACCCGTTCCCGCGGATGCCCACGGACAACGTCTCGGACGCATGGCAGGACATGGTCCGCCGGTGGAGCGAGCTGGAGGACCTCGAGGGCGCGAACGCGCTGCAGCAGACCGGCGAGCCCGACGGGGGACTGGCCTGGGCCGTGCACCGCTGGGCGAGCGGTCGGCGCCTCGACGAGGTGCTCTCGGGTTCGGACCTCACCGCCGGCGACTTCGTGCGCCGGTGCAAGCAGGTCGTCGACCTGCTCGACCAGGTCGGTGACGCCGCCCCCGAGCCGCACCTGCGCGGCGTCGCCCGCACCGCGGTCGACAAGGTGATGCGGGGCGTCGTCGCGGCCGACCGGCTGGACTGACCTCCCCTTCGCCCAACCTGAACCCGCATTGCCCTAGGGGAATGCAGACCTGAACCCGCATTGCCCTAGGGGAATGCAGAGTCAGGGGCTCGGGTCAGGGGGCGACGGAGCGAAGGGCGGTGCCCACCCGGTCGAAGGGTCCGGTGAGGTCGTGCTCGATGGCCATCCGGCTCATCGCGACCGGGTCGACGATGTCCGGCGGCAGGTGCAGGTCGAGGTCCCCGACCGGCACGTCGTGCGCGACCCGGACGACGAGCGGGGCCACGTCGAGGTAGGCGGTGGCCTCCTCGAGGCGGGCGCGGCGGGCGCCCTTGATCCCGGGGTGGCCCGAGTCGACCGCGGCGCGGATGCCGGCGAGCGAGCCGTACTCCGCGATGAGTGCGGCGGCGGTCTTCTCACCGATGCCCTTGACGCCCGGCAGTCCGTCGCTGGTGTCGCCGCGCAGCGCCGCCATGTCGACGTACGCGTCGCCGCTGTCGACCCCGTACCTGGCGGCGAGGAAGGCCTGGTCGACGACATCGGGGTCGCGCACGCCACCGCGCGCCGTGTACAGGACCCGGGTGGAGGAGGCGTCGTCGACGAGCTGGAAGAGGTCCCGGTCGCCGGTGACGACGTCGACCGGCATGACGCCCCGGTGCGCCATGGCCAGGGTCCCGATGACGTCGTCGGCCTCGTAGTGGGCCGCCCCGATGCGCGGGATGCCGATGGCGGCGAGCGCCTCGACGATGAGCGGCACCTGGGGGAGCAGTTCGTCGGGCACGTCCTCGCCCTCGGTCGCGTCCTCGGCGACGCGGTGGGCCTTGTACGTCGGGATCGCGTCCACCCGCCACTGCGGGCGCCAGTCGTCGTCCCAGCAGGCGACGAGGTGGGTCGGCCGGTACCGCGTGACGAGCGTGGCGAGCATGTCGAGGAAGCCCGCGACGGCATTGGTGGGCAGCCCGGATGGACCACCGCTGCGGGCCGGCACCCCGTAGAAGGCACGGAAGTACAGCGAGGCGCTGTCGAGCAGCAGGAGCCGGGAGGACGCCGAGTCGGACATGGGCCCGACCTTACGGGTCGCTCGCCTATGGTTCACCCATGGAACCGGCGGACCGACGGATCATCGACCTCCTGCGCGCCGACGGTCGCATGAGCTACACGGACCTGGGCAAGGCCATCGGCCTGTCCACCTCCGCGGTGCACCAGCGGGTGCGACGGCTCGAGGAGCGCGGGGTCATCACCGGCTACGCCGCCGTCGTCGACACCTCCGCGCTCGGGACCCCGCTCACGGCCTTCGTCGCGGTGGCACCGCTGGACCCGCGCGACCCGGACGACATCCCCGACCGTCTGCGCGACATCGACGAGATCGACGCGTGCTACTCGGTCGCGGGGGACACCAACTACCTCCTGCGCGTGCGCGTCGGGACCCCGCAGGACCTCGAGGAGCTGCTCGCCCGGGTGCGCACCCGGGCCGGTGTCTCCACGCGCACGACGATCGTCCTCACCACCCCGTGGGAGTGACGGTGCAGCTCGTCGGGCGTCTGGTGCTGGCGCTCCTCGGTGGCCTGGCCCTCTGGCTCGCCTTCCCCGACCACGACCTCGCCCACCTCGCGATCGTCGGCGTGGCCCTCGTCGGCATCGCGATGTGGGACGTGCGTCCCCGGGTCGGCTTCCTGCTCGGGCTCGTCGCCGGTCTGGCCTGCTTCGTGCCGACGCTCAGCTGGTCGGGGATCTTCGTCGGTCGGTTCCCGTGGTTCGCGCTCGCGACCTTCGAGGCGCTCTACGTCGCCGTCATGGGTGCCCTCCTCGTCGCGCTCCAGCGACCACTCCTGCGCGCCGGCCACCCGTTGCCCGCCGCCCTGCTCATCCCCGTCATGTGGGTCCTGCAGGAGTGGACCCGCGGGAGCCTGCCGTACGGCGGCTTCCCGTGGGCCCGCATCGCCTTCACCCAGGCGGAGACCCCCTTCGCCCGCTGGGCCGCGGTCGGTGGGGCGCCACTCATCACCCTCGCCGTCGCCGTCGTCGCGGTCCCGCTCGTGCTGGTCGTCGTGACGCGGCGCCCCCCCGTCGTCGCCCTCGCCCTGGCGGTGGTCGCGGTCGTCGGCACCGCGCTCGTCCCCGTGCCGACGAGCGGTGACTCGACGGCCCGGGTCGGCCTCGTGCAGGGCAACGTGCCGCGCGCCGGCCTCGACTTCAACGCGGAGCGGCGCCAGGTGCTCGACAACCACGTCGCGGGGACCGAGCGCCTGGCGAGCCGCGAGGGCGACCTCGACCTGGTCGTCTGGCCGGAGAACTCCTCCGACATCGACCCCCTGCGCAACACCGACGCCCGTCGCCAGGTGCAGCGCGCCCTCGACGCCGTCGACACCCCGATCATCGTCGGAGCGATCCTCGACGAGCCCGCCCCGGCCGTCTCCAACGCCTCGCTGTACTACCGGCCCGGCGGCGGAGAGCCCGAGCGCTACGTCAAGCAGCACCCCGTGCCCTTCGCCGAGTACGTGCCGCACCGCGACTTCTACCGCCTCTTCAGCGACAAGGTCGACCTCGTGCGCGTCGGCTTCGCCAAGGGCGAGCGCAATGCCGCCTTCTCCGTGGAGGGCCGGGACGGGACCTTCTCCGCCGTCCCGACGATCTGCTTCGAGGTGGCCTACGACGGCCTCATGCGCTCGGCCGTCAAGGACGCGGAGGCGAAGGGGGACCCCAGCCTGCTCGTCGTGCAGACCAACAACGCGACCTTCGGCTACACGGCCGAGTCGACGCAGCAGTACGCGATCTCGCGGATCCGGGCCATCGAGCACGGGCGCAGCATCGCGCACGTCTCGACCGTGGGCGTCTCGGGGTTCATCAACCCCGACGGCTCCAGCAGCCCGGTCACCGGGCTCTTCACCGCCGCCCAGCCCGTCGAGGACGTCGTCCTGCGCAGCGGGCTGACGCTCTCCGACCGTCTCGGGCCGTGGGTCGAGATCGGCTGCGCGCTCGTCCTCCTCCTCGCCGTGGGCTGGCGGGTCCGCCGAGGGGCGACGGGTAGGGTCGGAGGCCAGCCCACGTCCCACCCGACCGAGGAAGTCACCACAGGTGCCTGAGACCAGCAGCGCCCAGCGCCCGCCCATCGAGCGGGTCGCCGTGCTCATCCCCACCTACAACGAGCGGGAGAACCTCCCGCCCATCGTCGCGCGCGTGCGGGCCAGCGTCCCGGGCGCCGACGTCGTCGTCCTCGACGACAACTCGCCCGACGGCACCGGGCAGGTCGCCGACGAGCTGGCCGCCCACGACGACCACGTCACGGTCCTGCACCGTGAGGGCAAGGAGGGTCTCGGCGCCGCCTACCTCGCCGGGTTCTCGTGGGCACTCGCCCAGGGTTACGACGCCGTCGTCGAGATGGACGCCGACGGCTCGCACCGGCCGGAGCACCTGCCCACGATGCTCGAGGCCGCTGCCGATGCCGACCTCGTCATCGGGTCGCGCTACGTGCGCGGCGGCAAGATCGTCAACTGGCCGGTGGACCGCAAGGCGATCAGCATGGCCGGCAACCTCTACATCAAGGCCATCCTCGGCATGCCGGTCAACGACGCGACCGCGGGCTACCGGGTCTACCGCGCGGAGACGCTGCGCACCATCGGGCTCGACCAGGTGCAGAGCGCCGGCTACGTCTTCCAGACCGACCTGACCGTGCGCACCGTGCGCGCCGGACTGAAGGTCGTCGAGGTGCCGATCACCTTCGTCGAGCGCGAGATCGGCGAGTCCAAGATGGACGGTGACGTCGTGCGCGAGTCGATGCTGCGGATCAGCCGCTGGGGCCTGGCGCACCGCAGGTCCCAGGTGCGCGGCCTCCTCGACCGAGAGCCCACGTGGCACCGCCTCTGAGTCCCGGTCGCACCCCGCGACGCCGCCGGCGCGTCGCGCTGGTCCCGCTCGCGCTCGTGCTCTGGCTGGTCCTCGAGGTGGTCGTGCTCGCCCTCGTCGCCCGCTGGGTCGGCGTCCTGTGGACCGTGCTCGCCGTCGTCGGGCTGTCCGCGCTCGGCGCCTGGCTGCTGCGGCGCGAGGGTCGGCGGACGTGGACCGCGCTGCGCTCGGCGCTGCGCACCGGTCAGATGCCCAGCCGCGAGATCGCCGACACGATCCTCGTCTGGGTCGGGGGAGCGCTTCTCACCCTGCCCGGCTTCGTCTCTGGCGTCATCGGACTGGTCTTCGTCCTGCCCTTCACGCGACCGGTAGCGCGTATCGGCCTCGAGACGATCGTGGCCCGCCGGCTGCTCGCCGCTGGCCTGTCGGTCGCTCCCGGCGAGGCCCGGGTGCGGCGCACCCGCGACCGCGACGTCGAGGGCGACGTCGTCGAGGGCGAGATCGTCGACGAGTAGCCCTTCGAGACGGTTGCTGCGCAACCTCCTCAGGGAGCGGAACTCACCCGGGCGGAACTCACCGGCGGAACTCACCGGGCGTAGCTCAGGGAGCGGGCATGACGAAGGGGGGGCGCCCACCGGATCGGTGGGCGCCCCCCCCTTCGTACGTGCTGGATCAGGCGCTGCGCTTGCGCGGCTTCTCGCCACGCTTGGCGCGCAGGAGCGCCAGACGCTCCTCGAGGAGCTCCT
>NZ_JBDIVG010000069.1:0-787 GCF_039631275.1 Janibacter sp. LM | reverse complement strand
CGGGGGTCAGCACCAGCGACGCGGCGAGGTTGAAAGCGCTGGAACAGGAGAACCGTGAGCTCAAGCGCGCTAACGAGATCTTGAAGAGGGCAGCCAGTTTCTTCGGGGCGGAGCTCGACCGCCAGCACAAGAAGTAGCCGCGTTCATCGACGCCAACCGCGAGGACGTCATCGCGGGTCGGCGTGTGGGGGTCGAGCTCATCTGCAGCGTGTTGCAGGTGGCCCCCAGCAGCTACTACGAGGTCAAGAACCGGCAGCCCTCGGCTCGTACTCAGCGTGATGAGGTGATGGGCCCGGTGGTGCGACAGTTGTGGGAGGACAACTTTCGGGTGTACGGCGCGCGGAAGATCTGGAAGGCCGCCCGACGCTCTGGTCACGACATCGGCCGCGACCAGGTCGCCCGACTGATGCGCACTGCCGGCATCGAGGGCGTGCGGCGCACCAAGCGGGTGCGCACCACCAAGCCCGACCCGGGCATGCCGCGCCACCCGGACCTGGTGGGTCGCGAGTTCACCGCCACCGAGCCGAACCAGTTGTGGGTGACCGACCTGACCTTCGTACCCACCTGGGCCGGCGTCGCCTATGTCTGCTTCATCATCGACGCGTACTCCCGCACCATCGTCGGATGGCGGGTCGCGTCCCACATGCGCACCACGATGGTCCTCGACGCCATCGAGATGGCCCGCTCGTCACGCGGCACCCAACTGACCGGCCTGCGGTGTCACAGCGACGCGGGCAGTCAAGGTGGATTCAACTGGTCGTCGCAACACCTTGACTTCGGAGGTGTT
>NZ_JBDIVG010000068.1:0-1670 GCF_039631275.1 Janibacter sp. LM | reverse complement strand
CCTCGATCCACCGATCGACTGTGTCCGGTGGGCGGCGTGGGAGAGTGAGAATGCCCTCCTGACCTGGGAAAATGCGACTTGTCTAAGGTCCGCATAACCCGCTCAAGAAGGGCATCTCGTAGATGCAACTGTCTCACACCCCTTCAGTGGTCTCAGCGACGTTTGACGAGCCCAACCTCGTGTCGGCCGCCGGGCTGGTCCCATTGATGGCTCTGGCTCAGGAGGCCGGGCTGCGTCGGCTGGGAGATGAGCACCTGAGCGTGGCGAGGGACAAGGGGGCCAACGCGGGCCTGAAGCTTGCCTCGTTGGTGGCGGGTATGGCCGCCGGGGCGGACAGCATCGATGACATGGCCTTGCTGCGCCACGGGGCGATGGGCAAGATCTTCGACCGTGCCTACGCTCCCTCGACGTTGGGCTCCTTCCTGCGCGCCTTCACCTTCGGACACGTGCGTCAGGCTGACGCGGTGGCTTCACGGTTCGCACTTGCCCTGGCCGAGCGCTCCGAGTTCCTGGGCCGCGAGGGGGACAGCGGCACGGTGATGGTCGACATCGACGACACCATCATCGAGGTCCACGGCCACCACAAGCAGGGAGCATCCTTCGGCTATACCCGAGTGCGTGGCCTGAATGCGCTGCTGGCCACCGTGAGCACCGAGCAGATCGCCCCGGTGATCGCCGCCCAGCGGCTGCGCAAGGGCTCGGCCGGCTCCCCGCGCGGAGCGGTCCGCCTGGCCGCTGACACCCTGGCTCTGATCCGGCGCACCTGCCTGGCCGGGCGGCCAGTGCTGGTGCGCGCGGACTCAGCGTTCTACTCCCACGCCCTGGTCACCGCCGTGCTCAAGACCGGGGCGCACGTATCGGTCACCGTGCGGATGGACCCGGCCGTCAAGCGCGCCATCGCCGCCATCAGCGACGATGCTTGGACCACGATCAAGTACACCGACGCGATCTTCGACGAAGACAGCGGCAGGTGGATCTCGCGGGCCGAGGTCGCCGAGATCCCCTTCACCGCCTTCACCTCCAAGAAGACCAGCGAGCAGATCCCCGGCCGCCTGGTGGTGCGCCGAATCCCCGACCTGAACCCGAAGAAGAACCAGGGGCAGGCCACACTGTTCGATACGTGGCGCTTCCACGCGTTCTTCACCACCGCCCCCGCCGCCGAGCGCGACACCGTGGCTGCCGACAAGGTCCACCGGGCACACGCCATCATCGAGAACGTCCACGCCGACCTCAAGGCCTCCGCGCTGGCGCACATGCCCTCGGGAGTTTTCAACGCCAACGCTGCCTGGCTCGTCTGCGCGGTCATGGCCTTCAACCTCACCCGCGCCGCCGCGACACTGACCAACGCCCCGGGGCTGGCTCGGGCGACCACGGCAACGATCCGCCGCAAGCTCATCAACGTCCCGGCACGTATTGCTTCCTCCGCCCGGCGCCTGCACCTGCACCTTCCACAGGGCTGGCCATGGCAAACAGCGTGGTCCGCGCTCTACGACGCCCTCGCCCCGCGCCGAGCGACCGCGCCGATCTGACCCACAGACCCAGTCCCTACAAGCAGGAACCCCAGTGGAAGAGCCGGGCAGACCGGCAACTCCTGCACGCCCTCACTCCAGCCCCGACATCCTGCCGCCGACAGCGACCTCCTCAGCAGCTCATCGGTGGATCGAGGCTTA
>NZ_JBDIVG010000067.1:0-1876 GCF_039631275.1 Janibacter sp. LM | reverse complement strand
CCGACAGCGACCTCCTCAGCAGCTCATCGGTGGATCGAGGCTTAACACCGCCTATGCCCCGAAGCGATGATGGTGTCGCTGAGGTGCGCGGCGCCCAGTTTGAACCGTCACGGGTTCTCTGCCGCTGCTATGCGGGCTGCGGCTCGGTGTTGAGGGCAGCGTAGTGGTGCTGCTCGTGCTCGAGCGGGGTCTGCATCCCGAGCGAGCCGTGCAGGCGTCGGTGGACGCTTCTATATCTGTCAAGCAGCGGACTTGACCGCGGCCGGCGGGGCTGGCGCTTGGGTTCGTAGGTGGTGGGTGTTGCGCCAAATCTCTCGGATGAGGTGTCGCTTGAGGCATCTGATGATTTCGGACTTGGTCTTGCCCTCGGCTGTTCGTCGGGCCACGTAGGCCTGGGTGCGTTCGTCAAGTCGCATGCGGACGATGACGATCCGGTACAGGGCTGCGTTGGCCTGCCGATGTCCGCCCCTGTTGAGTCGGTGACGGTTGGTCCGGCCGGAAGAGGCCGGGATGGGATTCACTCCACACAGTTTGGCCAAGGCTGCCTCGCTGGTGATCCTGGCGAAGTTGTCGCCGGCGACTGTAAGGATCTCCGCGGCCGCGTCCGGGCCGATGCCGCAACCGCCTCGGAGTTGTGGAGCGATCGCGGTGGTCAGCCGGTCCAGGTGTGTTTCGTGCTCGGCGATCTCTTCGCTGAGGTGGAGCCATCGTCGGGCCATCGCGCGCAGTGCGTACTTCGTCGCGGCTGCGGGGTCCTTGACCTCGCCTGGTCTTAGCCCTGCACAGCGGCGTAGCAGGGCCATCTTGGTCAGCGGCTCGAGCTGCTCGCGCAGGTCGGCGGGGGCGGTGACGATCAGGTGCCGCAAGCTGATCATGGTGGCGGCTCGTGCCTTGACGGCGGCATGCTTGGCGCACTTGATGACGCGGATCATCTCGACTTGGCCATCCGCTGTCTTTGCGCTTCCGGTGACGGTCCCAGCGAGCACGGCACGGGCGGCGTTCTCCGCGTCGAAGGCGTCCGTCTTGCCGCGCAGGCGACGGTCTCGTCTGTTAGGGCGGGCGGCCTCATGGATCGTGACGCCTTGGGGTCTCAGGGAAGCTACCAACCCGGCGCCGTAGGAACTGGTGCCTTCAATGGCGTAGATCAGGTCCGTGTCGGCGACGTGGTCGGTGACCTGTTGGCGCAGGTTCTCGGCCCACAGGGCAAGGCTGTCGTATCCCGCGCGTGTGGCACTGAAGCGCGCGATCTCCAGCAGCGCGCCGCGATCATCCACAGCTGCCGCGACGTGGAAGTCCTTGTGTGTGTCAACGCCGATGATCAGGCGCCGTGCCTCGACGCGCCCGCGTGGACGGGTTGGGGTCGAATTCATCATGATGCTCACTGCTGGCCTCCCGTGTTCGATGCGAGTCAGCGAACGGACCGGCCGGAGCGGGACAGAACTGTGACGAGACCTGTGCAGATCAGGCTTCTATCAGGTCACTGCCCGGCCGGTCTGATCACCGGGACGCATCCGCTGGCACAGGGCCGACAGGTCCACTCGGAGGACACCGTCCAAAGACGGGTCAGTTGTAACCAGGGGTCAGACCCTGACCAGCGGACGCCTGAGCAGTCTCACAGTTGTACCAGTCGACCCAGCCGGCGGTGGCGTACTCGACGTCGGCGAGGGTCTTGTAGGGGCCGTCGTGGAAGACGGTCGTGGTGATGGCCTCGGTCTTGAACAGGCCGATGATCGATTCCATCAGGGCGTTGTCGTAGGCGTCCCCGACGGTCCCGATCGACGGCGCGATTCCTGCGAGCTCGAGGTGTTCGGTGAACCGGATGCTCGTGTACTGGGCAGGTTCAACCAGTCGATGCAACACCGTGTTGTTGAAGGGA
>NZ_JBDIVG010000066.1:0-1956 GCF_039631275.1 Janibacter sp. LM | reverse complement strand
ACGCCGGTCAGGCCTCGGGCGGTCAGGTCGGCGAAGAACTCGTTCCACGCCGACCCTGTCTCGGACGTGGCCACGCGCAGGCCCAGGACCTCGCGGTGCCCGTCAGCGTTAACACCGACGGCAATCAACGCGACGGCGTTGATCACCCGCCCGCCCTCGCGGACCTTCATCGTCAACGCGTCCGCGGACACGAACGTGAACGGCCCGGCATCGGCCAGCGGCCGGTGGCGAAACTCCTCGACGATCTGGTCCAGATCAGCGGCCATCCGCGATACCTGGGACTTGCTCAGCGAGTCGATCCCCAGGGTCTTGACGAGCTTGTCCATGCGGCGGGTCGACACGCCAGCGAGGTAGCAGTCCGCGACGACCGTGATCAGCGCGGACTCCGCGCGCTTGCGGCGCTCGAGGAGCCACTCGGGGAAGTAGGTCCCGCTCCGCAGCTTCGGGATCGCGACGTCGACCGTCCCGACGCGGGTGTCCAGGTCGCGGTGGCGGTACCCATTGCGCTGCGCCGTGCGAGTCGCGCTGGGTCGGCCGTACTCGGCTCCGACGACGGCATCGGCGTCCGCGGACAGCAACGCGTTGATCATGGTCTGCAGCAGGGAACGCATCAAGTCCGGGGAGGCTTTCGGACAGGGCTTCACCCAGCAGGCCGGCAGGGTCGACAATGTGTGGTGCGGTCATCGTGATGACTCCGTTCGAGAGTGCTGTGGAAGATTCGCTCGAAGGATCACGCGGTGGCCGCACCCACGTCCACACCCAAGACCATGTCGGCGACCGCGCTACACCACTATCGGGGACTCAACTCGGTCCACCTTCGGCGAGAGATTCCCTCACTATGCGGCTGCTGTCGTCATGTCTGGCTTGTGCCTTTGCCTGGGAAGACATCGGTGGCCGATCTGATGCGGACCATCGCCAGCGCGGGGTTCCTTCGGCCAGCCATGCCCATCCCTCCACGCGAAGACCCGCGGTGAGTGGTTCGGCGAATAGCTGCACGTGGACGGGCCAAGCGCCGCCCGCGGGCAATTGCAAGGAGCGGGCGATTCCCCCAGGTAAGTACCCGATTCTCTCTCCGTCCACATGGACAGCAACAGCCATCGGCTCAACTGGATTGTTCGGCTCAAGCTGCACGAAGCCACCAGTCTCGATGTGGCCGCCGGCGCCGATCCCGTGCCGAACTGCCAGTGCCAAACAGGCTTCCTTCGCGAAGGTGGTCGTTCCAGTTAGGTGGACGAGGTCCGCTATGCCCCCGAAGGTTGCGGCGCCCTGCACCTTCGGCACCGCACGGCCAAGACTTGGTGCATCCGGTCGGGCCGAATCGGCGCCTGGCGCCGTTACCGACCCAGGATCCGGAAGTTGATGACGCCTACGGAATAGCCCCACGACGCAACCTTGGCACGGCTCAGTCCTGGCGGCGCCAAATTGGGCACGGCATCTACGACCAGGCGAGCAGTGTCCCGATGTTCTCGTCGGTGAGCCCATGTCGCGGGTTCGGACGTAGTACAAGGCAGTCACGATCTTCGGTCAGCCGCTTGGCGTCTCCCCGGCCGAGCTGATCGTCGACCCAGGCGAAGGGCCTGTCGCCTACGAAGGCGAGGACAGGCTTGACTCGCGGGTTGTCGAAACCGTCTGGATCCCTGCGGGCGCTACTGACGACGGGGACGACCGGCCAAGAACCTCCTGTGGAGTGGTCCAGTGAACCGCACTGGGTTGGTTGGAGTCTCCATCGGGGCCTGACCCCGGTTCTTGGACACGCTGAATCCAGCACGTGGTGCTGGGGAAGCGAGATGATCCGAGAATCATGGCTAGGAAGAACTATTCCGAGGAGTTCCGTCGTCAGGCCGTCGACTTGTACGAGTCCACCCCGGGTGCCACGGTTCGCGGCATCGCCGAGGACCTCGGCATCGTGCGTGGCACGCTGCGGGGTTGGCTCGAGGTCTACGGGACCGGCAAGAA
>NZ_JBDIVG010000065.1:0-2008 GCF_039631275.1 Janibacter sp. LM | reverse complement strand
CCCCGACACCGCCGCGGCCATCGTCATGAATGACCGGGGCTAGTGCGGCCCACCCACGCACCGTGGGTGCCTCCGGGAACTGGGGTGGCGTGGCAGCTGGGCCCTAGGGCTGCACGGTCTTCGCGCCTTGGGGTTGTCACTGGATCACATCAAGAGTGGGGGTCATGGCCGAAGTCGTTCTGCTGACTAAACCGAGCGAAGTGAAGAGAAAGCACTGCCGATAGGAGGACACTCTCATCACTCGAGAGGACGTCGCCCGTCGAGGCAGAGATCACCACCCCGGCCAACGCTGTTGTTGTGGTCCCTGCTTCCTCCGCGACGACCTGCGATTCAAGTACCCGAAGCGCTTCGTCGGCGTCGCTGTTCGTCACATCTTCGGCAGCCCGCGTCGGCTTTGGTCGGCCCTCGTCAGGCGTGGTGGGTAAGGGGGGAGGCGCAGCTGCCGGGGCTAGGTGGCGCATGCGGACCAGCGCAGCATTCGTTGATCGGACGATTAGACCTTCCAGCGCGGCGATTGGAGGAAGAGGGTCGTTCGAAGTGCGGGCGAGCCCACCTGCCGCGGCCCACATGGCTGCTTGGTCGGGTGTCAAGGGAAGGGGTGAACGTGAAGCACTGGAGCTGAGCTGAAGGCCCACATCAAGTGAGATGCGGTGTGGCGCAGCGAATTTGGGTAGCGCCTCAGTCGCCTCTCGATCACCTTCGAGGCCAACGAGGGGGCGGTGCGCGACAGCAAGGACCACCAGTCGGCCGACGAGTAGGCCACGGTCGCCGTCTGACAACGTGTCGAGTCGCTCTACGACCGGGTCGAGACCGTCCACGGGTGCCGTGATCAGCCATGCCTTCTGGTCCAGAGACCACGCTGGCGGGTCTGGATCGATGACGTGCTGTATTTCAGCACTAGAGAAGTCGTGGAGAAGTTTCTGGAGCAGAACTGACGCCGTGCTTGTTGTCTGGCCCGCAACTTCAGCCCAGAGCTCGTCAGATGAATCAAGGGGCTCCGAAACGCTGATGCGACCCGATACCTGCGGGGCCGTGGCGATGGCTGCTGCCAGATTGGCAGATCGCTGGAGGTTCTTGATGAGGTCGTCGGGGATGGGCGAGCCGAGGTGGCCCAGTACGGTCCGGCCCCCTGCGAGGGCGTCCTCGAGGGACCTGGCCGCTGACCGCAGGGAGATAGCTACGCCAAGTGGTCTGGGCGGCGACTGCGCTTGGTCTCTTGGGCATAGGTTCTCCAGCGCATCCGCAACGCTGGACAGAGCGTGGTTGGTGGCATCGCGACTGCGATCCACTTGATCGTGTCGGGCTGCGGCCAGCGCAGACCCCGTTGTGCCACCCGTGGGAGGCGGGCTGATGGCAGCGAGGCGCTGGTTCGCCTGCTCAACACGTTCGCGCCAAGCAGTCCTTCGGCCGCTGTTGTCGTGAGGCGTAAGTCGCAGGGGCACTTGTGCGCTGAGGTCGACTAGTTCTTTGGCGACCTCGATCTGCTCTCGAATCACCTCGGTCCAAGTGCGGGATTCGGTCGCTCGACGGAGTGCTGCTTGAAAGCCCACGGCCTGTCTGAGCGAGGCGCGGTTGGGGAACCGCTTACGGTTCATGTTTTTGTGCCCAGGCTCATGATCCGCAACGCGGTAAGGAGTGCCAGACGCGGTCAACGTCCGGATTTCGAACTGGCTGATCTCAGGACATGCGTCCACTAGTCGCTCCACGCAAGCCAGGACATCTACGTTGAGCGCTTCAGATGGACCGGGTCGTGGCGAATCCCAGTCCAGCACTGGAGGCGGTGCTTGATCGTAAGGAAGTAGCCGTTTCACTTTGATCTTGCGGATGGCCGAATCGACCTCGATGTCAAGAGTCCACGGATCAGCCTGAGCGACGGCCTGTGCCCGTTGGCTGGGCGAGCCCAGCACGGACTCGAACTCGCTGGGTGGTATATGACGAGCCAAGGCAGCAACCAGCCGTGAATTGAACCGCACTGGGTCTGATGGAGGCTCGGGCTATTGGATTCCGA
>NZ_JBDIVG010000064.1:0-2092 GCF_039631275.1 Janibacter sp. LM | reverse complement strand
TTCAGGCCCCCGACGCGCCGATCAATCGTGAACGATCCGGGCTAGAGCGACGAGGCCGGCAAAGTTGGAGTAGCGCCTGACAACGAAAGGGAGGATTCGTGCATCACAAAGCGAGTAGGGCGACGAGGTATCCCGATGGACCGTGAACGACGTGAGCGCCGCCGGCCCCCCTTCGCGCGCAACTACACCACTTTCGCCAGTGAGATCCGTAGATACCCGCTGACCCCGCTGCTGCGCGAACTCTCCAGTCGCGCGTGGGAAGCCGCTAACCAGCGATTTTCGACGGACGAGTCCCTCGACGTCGTCCAGGAGTTCACCATCGCCGGGATCGCCCGAGTCGCGCTGCAGCACGGCACGGACGACCGCTCGTGGCCGCGCAGGACCCCCAGCCTCAAGGTCCTCTGCAGCGCCTACATTGACCTCCCCGAACCCGAAGTGGTTGACGGCAGTCTCGACGTGAGCGCGATTCTCGCCCGAATGGCCCACGAGCAATATCCGGCCCAGAGCATGGGGCCGGAGGCCTTCGGTCGCCTGCACGCCCTGACAGCGGACTACCTGCCTCAAGTGGCCAACGGGCCGACGCCGGCGGACTGGCAGAGCCACCTCGGCGTCACGCTTGTCGACTACTGGCGGATCGGTTGGATCATGCTCGCGGCCCTCGGGAGCAACAACGGCGCCATCGGGTGGGCGACCCTGAGCGCTCCCCACGTCGCGCAGCTCTTCTCCCCGCTTAGCGCGGATCAAGTGAGGTCCGTCATCACGCGGCGTTTCGCCCAGTCTGTCCCCGACGCCCAGGCAGAGGCCCGGGCCAATGTGTTCCAGCCATCTCCGAAGTGGTCCTACAGCCCCCTGGAGAGACGGCCTCTTCTCGACCTCGGGGAGGACCTGGCTGGTCCCGCGCCACACTTCCTGATGGGCCAACTCACCCCCACCGGCCTTTACTACCTCGGTCTCGACGTCTTCGGTAAGACCTTCGGCCAGGCACTCGGAGATGCCTTCGAGAAATACATCGGCGCACAGTTGGACCTTCTCACGCACGCGCAGGTCCACCGCGAGATCACCTACGGCAAAGACAGCAGGAAGAGCTGCGACTACATCGTCGTCACGGCAGAGTGCGTGATCCTCGTCGAGTGCAAAAGCGGACGACCCGACCTGGACGCGCGACAGGGGGACTCCTCAACCGCCATGAAGAAGATCGAGAAGGCCAGGGAGCAGCTCGAGACCACGGCCAATCTCATCCGCACTCGTCACCCGAACTTCGCCCATATCCCTCGCGATCGCCCCTTCATCGGGCTTGTCGTCACCCTTGAGCCCCACTACGTCATCGAGACTCTGTCTGAGGACCACCTGATCTCCGAGGTGCTCCCCATCGCCGACGCCACGTCCAACGACGTCGAACTCCTGACTGCCGCCCTGGCCAGGCGTTCAGACCTCGGCGAACGACTACGGGACAGGATCTTCGCGCGCCCACCCATGGCTCCACGACCACCACGCGTACAGGCAGCGATTGAGGACCTCTTGGAGACGGCACCACGTAATCCCATCGTCGGAGCCGGCTGGGATTCTCTCACTGACCTTCCCGGCATCCAGATCCTCGCGAACCAAGAGCTTGCCTCGAAGACCCTCAACGAGCCCGAACCGGCGGAAACACCAGAGGGGCCCAGCCTTTCCTGACCACCCGAACCCACTTGTTGACGAAGACTTGGGCCACGCCAGACGGCTTTGATAACTCGCCTGAGGTTGGCCCCGTTCGGTGGACATCCTCACGACCCGATCGATGCTTGGACTGAAGAGGCAGCTGACGGTTGGCCAGCCACTTCGACCCCAGGCCAGGTCCGCGACGCCCGGCCGCGGGTGCGTCAGGTTCCCCCGCATGCGGATGACCGTGCTGGATCCACACCGACCTTTCCGCGGAGGATCTGCTGGTCGGATCCAGCGGTGACCTCGTCGGCGTCATCGAGTTCGGCGCTGGGTTGGAGACCGGTCACCCAAGCTGCTCTATGCATGGAGCCTGTTCGACAAAGAAGCGCGAGACATGTTCCGCGTGGGTCAAGCCCCGGGTAGTGGTGTAGCGCCTGCGTGTTCCTTCTGG
>NZ_JBDIVG010000063.1:0-2517 GCF_039631275.1 Janibacter sp. LM | reverse complement strand
ATTTTCGACCGTCGCTATGGCCTCATTTTCGAGCGTCGTCGACAAACCGACGGCTTTCGGGCCACTCTACTTCTGAGCCATCAGTTTCGAGCCGGATTTTGGGCCGTCTGGCGAGACTCGACGAGGCGGCTCGAATACGAACGTCACCGAGCCGTACGTTGAGGTGCCGCAATTGACGATTTTGCCGTGCAAGCACCTTCATCCGCTTCGGGCCTAGATCATTCAGCATCTGCTGTATAGTTCACCAGATGCTGACCATTAATACCCGGCTGGACGCGATGCACCGTCTTGGCCGTGCACTGGCCGACCCGACCAGATCCCAGATCCTCCTGACCCTGCTCGACAGTCCCGCCTACCCGGCAGAGCTGGCCCGGGACCTGGACCTGACTCGCTCGAACGTGTCCAACCACTTGGCCTGCCTGCGCGACTGCGGCATCGTAATTGCTGAGCACGAGGGCCGCAGGACCCGCTATGAAATCGTCGACTCACATCTCGCACAGGCACTGGCGGCGCTGGTCGACATCACCCTGGCTGTCGACGAAAGCTCCCCATGCATCGATCCAGGCTGCTTGGTCCCGGACTGCTGCGCAGGAGAGGTGGACGCCTGATGCTCACCACGACACTCCAGGCCATCGGCCTGTTCATGGCCACCAACATCGACGACATCATCGTGCTGTCACTCTTCTTCGCTCGAGGCGCGGGCCAGCGCGGCACCACCACCCGCATCCTGGTCGGCCAGTACCTCGGGTTCGCTGGCATCCTCGGCGCGGCAGTGCTGGTGACCATCGGAGCCGGCGCCTTCCTGCCCTCCGAGGCCATTCCCTACTTCGGGCTCATTCCCCTCATCCTCGGTCTCTGGGCTGCATGGAACGCCTGGCGCGGCGACGATGATGATGACGACGCGAAGGTCGCTGGCAAGAAGATCGGCGCGTGGACCGTCGCCGGTGTCACCTTCGCCAACGGCGGAGACAACATCGGCGTCTACACCCCCGTCTTCCTCAGCGTGGATCCCCTAGCGGTCGTCGCCTACTGCATCGTCTTCCTCGCGCTGGTCGCCGTCTTGGTCGCACTCGCCAAATTCGTCGCCACCCGCCCACCAATCGCTGAAATCCTCGAACGCTGGGAACACATCCTGTTCCCCATCGTCCTCATCGGCCTCGGCATCGTCATCCTCGTCACCGGCGGAGCATTTGGTCTCTAGCAATGAACGAGACCGGTCAGGTCCGTCCGGTGGCGGTCCGGCACAGGATCGTCACCGCATTACCCTCGGCTCAGTGACAGACGTCAGTGAGCAGCAACCCGGTCGAGGTCTGCCCTAGGGTCCTCGAGACCTTTAGCCTCGCTGGCATGGTCGGATCTTTCGAAGATGAAATGCGGGACCGTGCCCGCAAGAGGGAAATTGGGCGACAGGCTGCTGAGAGAGTTGAGGGTCAGCGCAGGATCGATGTTGAACAGCAAGCGCAGCAGGCGAGTGCGGCGTTCGTGTCCGGTCCGCTGCATGCGCGGTTGTTGAAGGCTAGTGAGTTCTTGCGAAGTTCCGGCAACGCCCCGGAGATCACGCTCTACGAGGAGGTTGGGAGGAAGCGCCAGGGGTCTTCTGCCCGACCGCCGATCCCGCGTGGTGCGCCAGCTGTGCGTCGGCGCAAGACTCCCGGTGGGGGGCTACCCGATGCCACGTTCGTCGAAGTCGGGCTGGGCTGGGCCGTGCTCTTCGTAAAAGAAAACTCCGGCGAGCGTAGTTTCCGTCGGTGGTACTACGTACTGACCACATCAGGGTTCGTCGCCACGACCAATGACATAGCTGGGCTTGGTGGGGTCAAGCTCGGGCTGTTTGGAACTAAGAAGCTGTGGACGGGGAGTAGCACCGGCGCATTGAAGTCGCTTGAGTCCCCGCGGTGGCAGTCGGACGTTCCTGACAAGTTCTGGGATGGCGTAGCGATACGCGCGGGTGGGCACGACGTCCCGACGTTTAGTTTCCGGCCGCGGTCAGGTTTCCAGGAACCGGAATAAGACGACAGTGGGCCGGGTCGAGTTTGCTGCCGGGCGCTGGCTCTAGCGGTGTCGGTAGGGCGCACTTGAGGTGGATACATCAGCGTCCAGCCCCTGCCCCGCGAGGAGCTTCTCGACTGCAGTTCCCTGCCGAGGCGCACTGCTTGGTCCGACCCTCACCGCTTTGATTGCGTCTCCGGAAAATGGAAGCTTGAGGTAGGGCAAGAGCCCGCCTGCTCGCGTGCGTAGCGACGGCAACTTCTGCGGGCTGACGGCAATCAAGGGGTCTGCTGCACGATCAGGTGACAGTGGTTAGTCACGCAGCCTGAGTGGCTGGCGTGGTCATGATTGTCTCGAACTCGATCGGGGTCAATCGGCCAAGACGGTCTTGTCGTCGGCGTCGGTGATAGGTCCGTTCGATCCAGGTCACGATCGCGATCCGGAGGTCTTCTCGAGTCGCCCAGGCACGACGGTCCAAGACGTTTTTTTGGCTCTCCTGACGCTTCCGTGGGTGTTCTGGCGAGCCGT
>NZ_JBDIVG010000062.1:0-2711 GCF_039631275.1 Janibacter sp. LM | reverse complement strand
CGTCAACGGCTCGCCAGAACACCCACGGAAGCGTCAGGAGAGCCTGAAAATTGAGCAGGTTTCGACGGGTGAAATTTGAGCACCTGGTCGTCTACTTGTTGCCGTTCTTGGCGAGGAGTTCGCGTCGGGCGCGGGTTCTGTAGGACTCTCCTGACAGGGCGATGACCTCGGCGTGGTGGACGAGTCGGTCGATCATCGCGGCGGCCACGACGTCGTCGCTGAAGGCCTCGCCCCAGCGTCCGAATGGCAGGTTCGATGTGACGATGATCGAGCCTTGCTCGTAGCGGGTCGCGATGAGTTGGAAGAACAGGTTCGCGGCGTCGGTGTCGAAGGGGATGTAGCCGACCTCGTCGATGATGATGAGCTTGTAGCGGCGGATCTTTTTGAGCTCGGCGTCCAGCGTTCCGGCCTGGTGCGCGCCGGCCAGCCGGGTGATCCAGTTGCTCGCGGTGTCGAACAGCACGGAGTGGCCGTTCTGTGCGGCCTTGACGCCCAGCCCGATCGCGAGGTGTGTCTTGCCGATCCCGGGCGGGCCGAGCAGGATCACGTTCTCGGCCTTCGCGACGTAGGTCGCGGTGGCTAGGTGCGCGAGAATGTCGCGGCGCAGCGACGGCAGGTGGTCGTAGTTGAAGTCCTCGAGGGTGTTGATGGCCGGGAAGTGAGCGGTCTTGATCCGCATCATCGCCCCCGATGCCTCGCGTTCGCTGTTCTGGCGTTCCAGGACCGCGGCGAGGTACTCCTCATGCGACCAGCCCAGGTCGCGCGCTTGGACCGCGATGTCTTCCCACGTGCGGGCAATGGTGGGGGTCTTCAGTGCGCGGGCCAGGTAGGCGATCTTCGACGACACATCGGTGGCGATAGCGGTCATGAGGTGTGGACTCCTTGCAGGTCGGGGGTGTGGTGGAAGTCGACGCCGAAGAGGTCGTCGTAGTCGGGCAGGGCGCGTAGCGCGACGACGTGCCCGTCGCCGTGGGCGCGGGTGGTCTTACGTGCCGCCGCAGCAGCACGCGCCGCATTGAACGAGCCCCGCAGCTCCTTCGCCGTCGCGACGTGGTCCGGGTCGGTGATCGTGGCGCCGCTTCCCCAATGCCGGGCATGGGTCGCGACGATCCGGTCCTCGCAGGTGACCGCGACGACGTCAGGAGTCGCGACCACCTCGACGAACCTGCCGACCGCGGACGGGTCCACGGAGTAGTCGTTCGAGCCGATCCGCACGTAGTAGTCCCGACCCAGGCGGATCCTGTTCGTCAGCCCCACCGGCGGACTGAACGGTGGCAGGGCGACCATCGCAGACTTGTCGTCGTCCCACCGCTCACGCGGGGTGGCGCCGATCGCGCGCAGGTGGCGCCGGTTGGCCTTCGTGTCGATCCAGTCAGTGAACTGGTCGTTGAAATCGCCGGGGCCAGTGAAGGTGCGCCCGGGTAGGAACGAGGTCTCGAAGAACCCGTTGCGGCGCTCGACCAGGCCCTTGAACTCCGGGTCACGTGGCGGGGCGAGCTTGATCCGCACCCCCAGGTGCCGACGAAGGTCGCAGCACAGTGAGCTTGCCGGTGCCACCGATCGCCACTTCACGGTCCCACACCAGCGTCCGCGGGCTCGCGCCCCAGGCGCCGAGGATGGCCCACATGCCGGCCAGAATGTCGCCGCCCTGACGCGACGGGATCATCGCGCCACCCGTGATCCGCGAGTAGCCGCACGTCATCGCCAACACCGGCAGGATCTGTGCCTGACCGCCGCCGACAGGGATCAGCAGGGGCGGGAACCACAGGTCGCATTGAGCGACCTGACCGGGCTCGTACACGACCCGATCGGTCGGGTCGACACCGACGAACAAGGGCCGCAGCTCACGGACTCGTTCCTTGAGGATCGTCATCGAGTGCTGCCAGCCGACGCGCTCGGCGATCACCGTGGCCGGCATCTTCGGATGCTCCTTCAGCAGCAACCGGATCTGCGGCTCGACGGCGTCGACCAGCGACCCCTTCGGCGGCCGCACGTACCGCGGTGGCGTGTCGGTCTTCAGCGCCGACGCGACCGTGTTCCTCGCGATCCCCAACTCGCGTGCAATAGCGGACTGCGAGAGCCCCTCGGACTTGTACAGCCGACGAATCGGCCCAGTTCTCCAACGTGATCACACCCCAAGGCGTACTCGGGGTGCTCAACTTTCACCCGTCGATTACTGCCCAGTTTCACGCGTCGTCGACACGCGACACCGCGGCGAACGGCTCCTTGCCGCAGCGACTTGACCAAGAGAGCTCAAGCGCTACATCAGCCGGCAGATCTTCCGAACGCTCGCCGCAGCTTACCCTGGCCGCGAGGCCATGCCGTCAGCGGCTTGACGCGACAATGAAGCATCCTGGGTTCTCCATCGTTTGGAAACGAGGATGGATTCAGGCCGAAGGACACCACCGCGGGGAAGCCCGCGACGCGCCGCTACAGCCCGGATGGGAAGGCGGCCCGGATGAGAAGGCCGCTGCAGTGCGGATGGTCAGGACGCTGCGTGCCGAGCTGGGCGCTGAGCACCGCACGATCCAGCGCGTCGCTGTCGACAGTCGCAACCCAACTCGGGTGCGGCACACCGAATCGGTCCGGTCCTGGGTGCGTCAGGCCGACATCGACGGGGCTACTTGCCGGGGGTCAGCACAGCGATGCGGCGAAGATGAAGGCGCTTAAGCCTCGATCCACCGATGAGCTGCTGAGGAGGTCGCTGTCGG
>NZ_JBDIVG010000061.1:0-2848 GCF_039631275.1 Janibacter sp. LM | reverse complement strand
CGCCGCGTAATCACACCCCGTGTCCAAGATCCGGGGGTAAGGCCCGTGTTCCCCGAGCGCAGACGGGCACGGGCGATCACCGGCGCTGTCAGCGGAGTAGAGACGACTGCGATCTGGATGTTGAGGCCGCGCTGCTTGGTGTACCCGAACGCCGCGCCCTGCTTGGCGTAGCCGTGGACCTCACGCACGGTGTCATCGACATCGAGCATCGCGATCCCCTCCGCGTCCGCGCCGGCGAGCAGGGCAGGGACCCGCGAGGTGAGTCCGGCCAACAGGCCGGCGTTGATCGCATCGAGCTGTTGCACGTGCCCGTGGGTGAACGAGCGCAGGAACGTACCCAGCGTCGAGGGTGCCCGCACCCCACCGAAGAGCCGGCTCATGCCGCCGTGGCGGATCAGGTCCATGTCGTCGATCGAGTCCGCGCCGGCCAGCATCCCGCCGATCACACACGTCATCTTCGCGCCCGCGTTCGGCGAGGGCACCGTCAACCCATCGAGCAGGTCGTCCAGGCCAGCGGAGGCGGCCAACCGCAGTGCCGGGACCAGGCCCGCTGACGACACCAGATTCGGATCATCGAAGACCGGACGGATCTTGTGAGAAGGTTTCACTTACGAGGTGCTCCTCTTGGGCGGCCGGGTGTGGACGTCGCAATCGACATTCTCCCTGCTCAAGAGGGCATTCTCGTTCTACGCCACGCTCACACGGTCGCGCTCCGCCGGTGGATCAGGGCTCAGCACGGCCGGTGATCTGGGCAGCGGACTGGATGCCGATGGCCAGACGCTGCGGCCTGCGCCGCTCCAGGCACGGAGGGTCACAGACGTAGGGGACGGATCGGGGCGAAGACCACCGAGGGGTCGGCGAGCCACTCCTCCGTGGCCATCACGTCGACGTAGAGCTCGATCTCGTGCCCGTCGGGGTCGGCGATGTAGAGCGAGTGGGTGATCGTGTGGTCGCTGGCCCCCTGGATCTGCACCCCGTGCTCGGTCAGGTGAGGCACGACCTCGCGGAGGTCGTCGTCGTTGTCGCCGACCTTGAGGCCGAAGTGGTACAGGCCCACACGGTGCCCCGGGGGCATCGGCGCCGCGGCCGGGCCCACCTCGATGAGCAGCAGCTCGTGGTGGGTGCGTCCGGAGGAGAACGCCGCCGCGGGGACCGGCAGGGGGACCTCCCCGCGGATCTCGTTCCAGCCGAGCACGTCTCGGTAGAACCGCCGTGAGCGCTCCAGGTCGCGGACGTAGAGCACCAGGTGGCCGAGCTCGTGGATGCGCATGATGGCTGACTCCGATCTTTGTTCGACTGGTCCGGACCCGAGTGGCCCGGATGCCGGTCACGTCGGCGCTCTGTCAGTACGGCTGGTCAGGCCGGGGGGTTGGTGGCGTACTCGAAGGCGGCGGTCACGATCTGGGCGACCAGTTCTGCCTCCTCCTCGTCGCGGGGTGCGTAGATCATCACCGCGCCCGAGGTGATCAGGCCGCGGCGGGCGATCGGGTGTTGCTCTGCCCAGCCTGTCTCGATTACGCGGGAGGCGAGGTCGGGCGGCAGCACCAGGTGCAGTGAGTGGTCCGGGGCGGGGTGCAGGTGAGCGAACTCGGTGCCGATCATGAAGGCCTCGGGCGGGCCCTGCGCGGCGTCTTCCGGCAGGGTCAGGGCGCGCGCTCCCGGGACCGAGATCATGCTGGGGCGCCAGACCACGCCGGGTAGCTGGGCGAGCCGCTCCTCCAGGAGGCGGCGCGGCCGATCGTCGTCCGGTTGTTGATCGAGCTGGGTGTGCGGATTGCTCGGGGTAGTGCGCGGCCTGGCGCCGCCGCGGGCGGGCAGGTCGACTAGCAAGCCGGTCACAGCGTGAACACCGGGCCGAGCACGAGCAGGCCGAGCTCGTCGCCCGCGGAGGCGAAGAACGCGAACAGGGCGAGCGCGGCACCCGCGAGGGACAGGTCCTTGAGGAACTGGGTCTGCTCGTTGGCCTTGCTCGCCGGGTCGGTCTCGCGCCAGAAGCCGTGCATCAGCACCGCCGTCGGCACCAGGAAGGCGACCAGCAGCAGGGCACCGAGGTCGGGCCAGACCCCGACGGCCACCATGAGGCCGCCCAGGATGCTCACCGCACCAGAGAAGGGCACCATCAACCCGGCGGCCGGCACACCCTTGCTCGCCGCGTAGCCGGTCATCATCTCCCGCTGGCTGAAGTGGCCCATCCCGGCGCCCAGGAACAGTAGCGCGAAAAGGATCCGGCCGATGAGGACCAGAGCGTCCATGAGAGCTCCTCGTGTGCGAAGTAGACACTTACTCTTTGTAAGTGACTCTAGGAGTATCATTCCGGGAACGGCGTTGGCAAGAGTCAAGGTCCGGCGACTCGTCGGCCGCGGAGGTTGTCTGCATGGACGAGACACAGGGCTACTGTCCGGTCTTCCACCGCGCGGTCGAGCTGATCGGGCGGCGCTGGAACGGCCCGATCATCCGCGCACTCCTCGACGGAGCCGACCGCTTCGGCGAGATCCGCTCAAGAATCCCTGGGCTCACCGATCGGCTCCTCGCGCAGCGGCTCCGCGAGCTCGAGCGCGAGGGCGTGGTGGAACGCGCCTGCCCCTCCTCCTCCGCGACCACCGTGCCGCACTACACGCTGACGACCAAGGGTCACTCCCTGGCGCCGGTGATCGAGTCCATAGCCCAATGGGCTGCGGCGTGGGAGCCTCCAGGATCGACCAGCTCGGCGCAGGGCCGCAGCGTCGCGGACTCGCGACGCCGGTGAGCTGACCGACCACGAACGCTTGTCGCGCCGAGCTCCGCGAGAAGTGGATCCGCTTAACCCGGATCGTTCACGATTGATCGGCGCGTCGGGGGCCTGAACGCG
>NZ_JBDIVG010000060.1:0-3424 GCF_039631275.1 Janibacter sp. LM | reverse complement strand
CGTCAACGGCTCGCCAGAACACCCACGGAAGCGTCAGGAGAGCCCGAATTCGCCACGCTCGCGTGCTTGTTGATGGCCATGCAATCGATGCCGTACGTCGCCAGCAGTGCGGCGGCCGTAGCCCCTGACGGTCCGGCGCCGACGACGAGGACCTCGGTCTCGACTTCGTGTGGTGTACTCATGGATTCTCCTGGAAAGCGGTGGAATGCGTCGGGAGTGGCGCGAGGTGGTCAGTGTCGGTGTCCCCAGAGATCGGGGCCGGGGATCTCCCGGACCTCCCAGCAGTCGTCGTCGATGAGGATGCCGCCGCTGCCGAACTCCGTGTGCACGCCCACAGGAGAGGTCGCGTAGAAGGAGAACATGTTGTCGTTGGTGTGGCGGCCGAGCGACATGGCAATGGGGACGCCGCTGTCCTGGGCCAAGTCATAGGTGCGTCCGACGTCGTCGATCTGCTCCACCTCGAGCATGAAGTGATGGAGGAAGGGCTCGTCGATGCCGAAGAACGGCCCGTCGACGAAAGCGACGCTGTGATGGCGTGGGTTGGTGTGCAGGAATGTCGCCTGAAAGGGCTGGCGCATGGTGTCACTGACCTTGAAGCCCAGGGTGTCCACGTAGAATCGTTGCAGCGCGGACACGTCCGGCCCCGCGAGAACCACGTGACCGAGTCCCATGTCCCCGGTGATGAACCCGGGGATGTCGCGGGCGGAGGTGAACTCCCCATCGCCGTCAGCTGCCCCCGTGTACAGCTCGGCGCGGTTGCCGGCGGGGTCGCGGAAATGGATCATTCGCTCGACGCGACGGACTTCCAGCTCGAGCTGGCTGGCCTCCTCGAACCGGACGTCGGCATCGCTGAGTTCATCGGCCGCGGCAGCGAACGCGCTGTTGTCGGCGATCTCCCAGCCGTAGTAGGCGCCGCCGTCGACGTGGCTGGGTTCGACCGTGATCCGCTGGTATCGCTCGTCCATGCGGAACTGAGTGGTCCCGCCTTCGCCAGGCGTGGCCTGTAGTCCCAGGAATTCTGTGGCGTACGTGGTGAAGGCTTCGGGGTGGGTGGAGTTGAGCCCGAGGTAGCCCAGTTGCTTGATATCCATGGCTGTGGTCCTTTCGGCTCGCGCTCAGGCGGCCGTGTCCTGCGAAGGGAGGAGGAAGTCGAGCGTCAGACGGGCAAAGAGTTCGGGATGCTCGATCATTGCCCAGTGACCGCAGCGGGGGAGGAAGATGCCTGTCGAGTCCTCAATGAGCTGGAGAATGCCGTAGGCGAAGTCCGGGGGGCAGACCTTGTCGTCCTTGCCGTTGACAACAAGGGTCCGCGTCTTGATCTTGGCGATCTCGTCGTGTGGATATGCCATTCCGACGTCGCGCACCCACGCCATTGTTGCCGCATAGGCTTCGCGGGTTGCTGGATCGATCGAGGCTTGGTAGCGGTAGTCGATCTGAGCGTCTGAGGCCCGATAGTCCGGGTTGGTCAACGCCGACACCACCTGGCGCATGCCTTCAGGGGTGAAGTCGTAGTTGACGATCGTCGACAACTCGGGGCTGACAGTGTTGCTGTAGCCGGCACTGCCCATGAGGACGAGGTTGGCGACCAGATCAGGGCGCTCCATCGTCACTCCGAGCGCGGTGGCCCCGCCCATCGAGTTGCCGATGAGGTTGACGCGTTCCAGTTCGAGCGCCTCGATGAAGTCGATGAGCTGTTGATTACGCGTGTCTTGGTCGTAGGTGAATGCCGCAGGGTCGGGCTTGTCCGAGCGACCGAAACCGACGAGGTCAGGGACGATGGCTCGCATCCGCTGACCGAAAATGTCGGCCGAGCCGGTCATCCAGTTGGACCATCCGTCGGCTCCGGCGCCGCCGCCGTGGATGAGGATCACCGGCTCACCGGTCCCCACCTCGTAGTAGTGGGTTCGGAAGGAGCCCGTCGTGATGTAACGCCCTTCGTCCATCTGCATGTGTTCTGACCTCGTTGTCGTCGCTGGCTCATGTATTGTTATACAATGCTATGCAGCATAGGGCGGCACAGAAGAGGGCGTCAAGAGGGTCCAGGCGACAGTCACTGAAGGTGCGCGACCGATCGCCGCGGGGCGGACAGGGCAGCGGGGTCGTCGACGGTTTTGAGACGCTGTGGGCCATGAGTGACCTCGATCAGGAAGCAGATCTGGCCATCGACCTGTGTCTGGCCGCGGAGGAACGGCTCGAGGCCACGGCAGCCGCCCTCGACGACGAGGACGTGCGGGCGCCGAGCCTGCTGCCGGGCTGGTCCGTGGGTCACGTCCTCACCCACCTCGCCCGCAACGCCGACGGGCACGCTCGTCGGGTCCGGGGCGCGCTCGACGGCACGGGTCTGGCCAAGTACGCCGGCGGGGAGGAGCAGCGGGCCGGGGAGATCGAGGACGGTTCAGGTCGACCTGCTGCCGAGATCCTCGCCGATCTGCGCTCCAGCCAGGAGGCGCTGCGCGATGCCTTCGTCGAGGCCCAGACGCAGGGGTGGCCGTACGGGTACCTCACCGGTGGCGAGGGATACCCCGTGACCGCCTGCCCGGCGCACCGGTTGCGTGAGGTGGAGATGCACCACGTCGACCTCGGCCTGTCCTACACCGCGGCCGACTGGCCGCAGGAGTACGTCGCCTGGGACCTCGGTGTCCTGCTCGCCACGCTCCCGGAGCGGCTGGATGGGGAGGATCGGCAGATGCTCATGGCCTGGGTCGCCGGGCGGGGCCCGGTGGACCCGGCCTGGTCCGCGGACCCGTGGGGATGACGGCGGCCCACCCCTTCGGTGGCTGAGGAGGTCGCGCAGCGACCGTCTCGCGACACGGCGGCAACACCGACGAGATCACCTGCCACAACTCATCACTGATCACATCGCCACGAACCATGCCATCCACCCTGCGCCGCCCCACGCCCGATCATTGGCAGACACGCCCTAGGCCAAGGCGCGGTCGAGCGACGCCCTGCCCAGGGCCCCCCACGCAGGCTTACCTCCCGGGACTCCTCGAAGACCGTTCTGCCCCATCAACATCAGGAACAGGCTTTTCAGGAGAGCGTGACCTCGAGCTCGGCGAACCATCGCCTCATCGGCGCCCGAGTAGACGGCAAAAAATCGCTCAGCAGCGCCATCCGGTAGCAGCACCCACGCGGCAGCGATATCAGCGGCGGGATCACCGGCATGCACGCCTTCAAAATCGACAATCCCGGAGATGCTGCCGTTGTTGACCACGACGTTGGCTGGATGCAAGTCGCCGTGCACCCACACCGCAGGGCCGTCCCACGCGGGGGCCGCGGTCGCGTCATTCCAGATCTCCCGCGCCCGTGCGCCTTGCCCGTCGAGCGTCGCCGGGTCCAGAGCAGAGAAGAAGTAATCAAATCCGGCTCTCCTGACCCATCCGTGGGTGTTTTCGCGCGCCGTTGACGAGGGCACGCCGCTCTC